>NZ_OSDX01000098.1:0-12279 GCF_900382755.1 Vibrio sp. Evd11 | reverse complement strand
TTCTGCAAGAGTTCGATGGTCTCAATTAGATCATATTTTTACTTGAATTGGTATTAATTACAAGTACAAAAAAGCCCCGCATAAAGCGAGGCTTAGAATATTTTCAACGAACTTCAATTTACAGAGGCTAAATTGCGTTCATCCTATAATACAGCGAATTAACGCAGGCCGTGTAAGAACTCATGGCGCGTTGCTGGGTTTGATCTAAAAATACCACCCAGTGCTGTTGTTGTCGTTTCACTAGTCGCATCCATCACACCACGCGATTTCACGCAGTAGTGAACAGCATCCATAGTTACAGCAACATCATCCGTTTCTAGTAGCGTTTGTAATGCAACAAGAATTTGCTGCGTCATGCGTTCTTGAACTTGAGGACGTTGAGCAAAGAAACGAACAATTCGGTTTATCTTCGAAAGACCAATGATCTTACCTTGCGGAATGTAAGCCACTGCGGTTTTACCATCAATGGTTACTAAGTGATGTTCGCATGTGCTGGTTACGGTAATGTCTTTTACTCGTACCATCTCACGAACACCCATCTTGTTTTCGATCACGGTGATTTTAGGGAAATTGGCGTAATCCAAACCAGAGAAAATCTCATCCACATACATTTTCGCAATACGTTGTGGTGTTTCTTCCAGACTGTCATCTGCAAGATCAAGTTCAAGGAGAGTTAGAATCTCACGCATATGGTGTTCGATTCGTTCCTTTTTCTCTTCTCGGCTAACCTGATTAGGACGCATTGGTGTCTCTAATCCGCGGCTTGCTAGCGCATCTTTTACCAACTTCGCTGATTCGCTAAGACCTGACATTGAACTTCCTCTTTTATTGCCCCTTCTGGATGGCAAACAAGGATACTCGTAATTTTGAATAAATACACCCATATTTTAAGGGAGGTCATTATTTACGGGGGTTAAACTATGCTAAAGTGGCTGCAATTTGGTTGGCAAATAGTGTTAATTTGATCATTATTGAATCACTGCTGCCAACCACCAAATCAAAATAATAACGACCAAAGGATTTCAATTATGGGCTGTTGCGACGCTCCCGGCTTAATGCCAATTGAAGAAGCACTAGATAAGCTGCTATCACCAATCAAACCAATCCAAACGACTTTATCTCTGCCTCTTGCTGAAGCATTAGGTTATGTCCTTGCTGAAGATATTCTTTCCCCTATTTTCGTACCTCCTTTTGATAACTCAGCAATGGACGGCTATGCACTGCGCTTAGCAGACCTAGAGAACGGTAAAGTACTACCATTGGCAGGCAAATCTTTTGCAGGCCAACCGTTCGAAGGCGAATGGCCAAGCAACAGCTGTATTCGCATTATGACTGGCGCAAAGATCCCTGAAGGTTGTGACGCCGTTATCATGCAAGAAAATACGGTAGAAACTGACGCTGGTGTTGAGATTCAACAAGACGACATCAAGCTGAACAATAACATTCGCCCTACCGGTGATGACATCAAACAAGGTGATATCGTTCTTAGCCGCGGTGAACGTTTAACACCTCGTGATATTCCAATGATTGCTTCACTGGGTGTGAGCCACGTAACTGTGCTGCACAAACCTAAAGTCGCGTTCTTCTCTACTGGCGATGAACTAAAACCATTAGGCCAACCTCTTGAAGACGGTCAGATCTACGACAGCAACCGCTATGGCATTAAACCGCTGATCGAAGCATTCGGTTGTGAAGCGATTGATCTAGGCATTATTCCTGATTGCCCTGCAACGCTTAAAGAGACGTTCGAGAAAGCACAGCAAATAGCAGACGTGGTTGTAACTTCTGGCGGCGTAAGTGTTGGCGAAGCGGATTACACTAAAGACATTCTTGAAGAGCTTGGGCAAATCGGTTTTTGGAAACTTGCAATCAAACCCGGTAAACCATTCGCATTTGGTGAGTTGGATAACGCGTGGTTCTGTGGCCTACCGGGTAACCCAGTATCAGCGATGATGACGATGTACGTACTGGTTCAACCTATGCTGGCTAAGCTTGCGGGTCATACCGCGTGGACAGCGCCAGAATCTATTCCTGCTATCACCAAGTCTGCATTCAAAAAAGGTCCAGGCCGTACTGATTACCAGCGTGGCATCTATTCGATTGAAAACGGTCAGTTTGTCGTAGAAACAACAGGTAACCAAAGCTCTGGCGCTTTCCGCTCAATGAGTTTAGCAAACTGCTTTGTGGTACTAGAGCGCGAACGCGGCCGTGTTGAAGTTGGTGAAACGGTTCAGATCCAACTGTTTAACTCGACGCTTTACTAACGAGGCTTACTGATGGAAATACTGTCTGACACAGAGATGCTTCGCTACAACCGCCAAATCATCCTTAAGCAGTTTGATTTTGAAGGCCAAGAAGCGCTAAAGCAGAGCTCAATCTTAGTATTAGGGGCTGGAGGCTTAGGTTGTGCCTCTGCTCAATACCTTGCGACTGCGGGCATTGGTAAGCTAACACTGATCGACGATGATATTGTCGAGCTTTCAAACTTACAACGACAAGTTCTTCACACCGATGCTGATATTGGCAAGAAGAAGGTGGTATCTGCTGCTGAGTCTCTGGAGGTATTGAACCCTCATCTAACGATTGAAACTGTCGATCATAGGCTTGATGATCAAGCGCTTGCAAAGTTAATTGAAGCGCACTCGTTAGTTCTTGATGCCAGTGACAATGTTGAAACGCGCAATCAGTTGAACCGCTTATCCTACGCATCGAAAACACCATTAGTCTCTGGTGCTGCGATTCGAATGGAAGGTCAAATTAGCGTGTTCACTTATCAAGACGCCGACGCACCGTGTTATGAGTGCTTGAGTGCTCTATTCGGCAACGCTGCACTAAGCTGTGTTGAAGCGGGTGTAATGGCACCGGTAGTTGGCATGGTAGGCGCGGCGCAAGCTCTAGAAGCGATTAAGGTGATTGCTAAATTCGGGCAACCAAAGCAAGGTAAGCTTTTGATTCTCGATGCCATGTCGCACAGCTGGCGTGAGATGAATTTAATGAAGATGCCTAATTGCTCGGTGTGTGGATAGACTAAATCCTATCCCCTCTAATCGACAACCTAAGCCTTGACTAAAAGTCAGGGCTTTTTTAGAGCTCAACGTCAGTTCCTCAAATCGCTTTATCAATTTGAAATACTCTATGAGAGATTAGTTTCATTTGAGTTCTCATTTTGAGAATACAATAAAAAAACCAAAACTTTAAAATATAAAATTTAAAAATCAACGAGTTAAAAATAGCACGTAACTTGTAAAAGTATCTATACCTTCCATCACAAGGATGTAGATATGAGAATTACAACGTTAAGTTTGCTATTAAGTGCGCCATTGGTCGCCAACGCAGCGCCATTCGATACCTGTCCGAGCCAGGCTTACCTATTCCAATCGACACCCGTACAAGTTTGGGGCGTGAACCTAGTGACAGGCTCAACCACCCTGTTAGAAGACGATACGGGCATGAACGCCAATATCAATGGTGTTGGTTTCGACTTTCAAGACAAATATATTTATGGCTATGACACTACCAACAAACGCTTGGTGCGCCTTGGACAGGATTTCCAAGCAGAAGTGATCAATACCAGTGGATTACCAACCGATCACACTTTCTATGTCGGCGACGTCTATGACCATGTGTATTACCTTTACAGTACAGGAAAAGGCTTGTTCACCGTTGATCTATCGCCGTTAGACGCCGACCCAAACGCGACTGTTACAGTTAACAAAATAGCTGGTAGCCCGGCAACCGTAAAACTGACTGATTTCGCTTTCCACCCAAGTGATGGTTCTTTATATGGTATCGATAATAACTCCGGAGGCTTATACAGCTTCAATCCTACAACCGGTGCCGAAACTTACATCGGTGATACTGGTGAGTTAGGTACATTCGGAGCAGGTTATTTTGATGTAAACGGCTATTACTACGTATCTCGAAATCAAGATGGGAAAATCTACCGAATCAATCTGTCTCCCGACAACGCGACCAATATCGCAGCGGGAATTGTTCCAGCCGTTGAATTTGTATCGAACGGCCCTTCTTCTAATCAAAATGATGGCGCTCGTTGTGCGAATGCGCCAGTTGTGGATGAAGATTCCAACATCGACTTCGGTGATGCTCCAGACAGCTACCTAACGTTACTGGCGAGCAATGGCCCTCGACATGAACTCGATGGCATCACATGGTTAGGTACAACGCCTCCAGATGCGGATTTAGATGGTTATGTCACACCTCAATCAGATGAAAGTGTTGGCATTGATGACGAGTGGGCAAACGGTGGTATCGGTTTTGTTACGGCGCTTGAAGCCGGGCTTGATTCAAAAGTGGTGATTGAAGCTTCAACAACCGGTTACCTTTCTGCGTGGATAGACTGGAACCAAGATGGCAGCTTCGATGGCGCTAACGAACAAGTGTTTACAGATTACCTGTTAGATGCCGGTGAAAACGATCTGTTCCTTAATGTTGATATCAACGCACTTACCGGTACTACATGGGCTCGATTTAGATTCAGCCAACAAACCAACCTGAGCTACTTTGGTGGTTCGACATCTGGTGAGGTAGTTGATATTCAAGTTGATGTTCTTAACGACGGCGCTACAGCCCGTTACTTCCCAAGTGCTTCTGGTTACGCAACCTTGGCGTATGAAGATAACTGGCCTTATAAAGCTGATTACGACATGAATGATGCTGTGATTATGTATCGCATCACCGAGATCTTAAAAGACGGAAAAGTGGTTAAATCCACCATCGATGGACGTCTTGCTGCAGTAGGTGCTTCGTACAGAAATGGTTTTGCGGTTCGACTTCCTAATCTAGACCCAAGCTTAGTGAGTAGCGGAAGCTCTTACATGAAGCACAATGGTGTGTTCACTGATTTAGACTTGGAGCAAGGACGTAGCGAGGCAATCTTTGTTATTGCTAACGACCTTACAGAGAAAATCAGTACTAGTTGTACCTTCTACCGCACCATCAGCTCTTGTAAAGAAGATGAGCAATTCGCTTTCCAAATCGGGATTACGTTAGCTGGCGATGGAGTGAGTACTGACAGTTGGACTGACATGCCTTACGACCCGTTCATCTTCGCAACGCCTGGGTATTATCATGGTGAAAACCTACCTCTACATCCAGGCCGCAGCTGGGAGGTGCACTTACCAGACCAAGCTCCAACCGAGGCATTTGATACCGCTAATCTCTTTGAGGCTAGATTAGGTGTCGATGACAGTAATCCATCAACAGGTAAATATTTCAAAACAGCAGAGAACCACCCTTGGGCACTGATCATTACGTCAACCGATGAATGGGAATGGCCGCTAGAGTATGTGGATATTGTTACCGCTTACCCTGAGTTCAAACAATACGCGGAGTCCGGTGGAGACACGAACCAGACATGGCACCAATCACCAGCAGACAATCAACGCTACGAACCTTAAGGGGAGACGTTATGACTATTCACAATAAACTACATCGAGAAACTCATTGCGTTGATTCGAGTCACAACCTAGCTAAGGAAGATGGTATGTCTGCACACAGAACTTGGAACATGAAGAAATCGTTGACTGTTATTCTCGCTGTCACTCCACTGATATTGGTTGGGTGTGGAGGAGGTGGCGGCGGCGGTGGTTCTTCGGCACCAGCTACAACTCCGGCAAGCGCAGTAACTGCGCAAAGCTATACGATGGATGACTTAGTTGTGCCTGATGAATTTGACTATGACTCAGTAGAAAATTTCGATCTCGACATCGACATCAGCAGCATTTCAACGGCTCGCTCCTTTGTCACGGTTTATAGCCGTTTCAGCACAAGGGATGACTCGACCTTTAAACCGGACTATTCGAGTAAAGTGATTGCAGGCTCGTTAAATAATGGGGTATTCGCGTCTAACTTTACGGCTCCAGTCAATCACGAAACACTGTTGGTCGAAATTTGGTTTTATGACGGTCAACCGCCATTACAACAAGTGGTATCGAGTAGTGATTCTCAGATAGTTTGGTAATCGGCGGAGACAGTTTGGTCGTCAACAGATGAAAAACTGATTCGGTATCAATACAAAGTGAGCAGCAATGCTCACTTTTTGATCACGCTGGGATAGGGAGTCACTCAAACTTTCTGATTGATTACATTCACTTTACTTCCAATCTGACTTATCTTTTCAAGATAACCTTCAAAGACTTACTCTCATGAAACAGTTAAAAATAGGTCTATTTATCTTAATGTGTGGTGCGGGCGTACTGTTGGCTCTCACCTACTTCCCTTTAACCTCAGAGACAGGGCAACGTATTCAAGCCAAAGTGATTTCTAACACGCTCACTCAATCCCTAGACGGACATAGGCGCTACCTCACGGTTGAAACTCAAAACAACGAAATATTTCGCGTTTCCATTCCACCAACAACAGACTGCCCTATTGATTCTGTGGTCGCGCTTGATACATTAAACAATCAAATAACCGGACAAAGCAGCTATCAGTTCATCCACTGTAGAACAGCGCCTTAGTCGTCGATATCACAACAAGAATGGATATAAGAAGAATGACTCAGCCACTCATTTCACCAGAACAACTTCAACAACGTTTGCTACAAGAAGACAACATTGTAATCCTCGACGCCAGTATCGAATTTCAGATCCCAAGTGAGTCAGAAAAGATCAAAGGACAAATGATACCTAATGCGATTCGTTTTGATTACGACAAGGATTTTTGCAACAAGCACACCTTGCTTCCTCACATGTTTCCTTCCGAAAAACACTTCAACACTCGTGCTCGCGAAATTGGTATCAATCAAGACAGTACTGTTGTGGTTTACGATAACTCTGGAACCTTTGCTTCGCCTCGTGCTTGGTGGATGTTTATGGCGATGGGACACAACAACGTATACATCTTAGATGGCGGTTTACCAGCTTGGATAAAAGCCGGTTACGCGACAGAGACTGACTATCGAACCGAAGTAAAAGCGGGCAACTTTGAAGGTCAAATCCAAGAAAACCACTTTGTAAATGCTCAGCAAATCCAAAACTACTCCGATGAAAAAAGTGCAAACATTCTGGATGCACGTTCACAAGCTCGTTTCGATTCAGAAGTTCCTGAACCACGTGAAGGCTTGCGCAGTGGCCATATACCGAATTCGATTTGCCTACCGTTTGCCCTAGTACTCGAGAACGGTAAGTTAAAGCCTCAAGAAGAGCTTGTTGAAATTTTTTCCACGTTAGAATTAACGCCTTCTCAACCTATGTTCTTTAGCTGTGGTTCTGGTGTGACGGCTTGCATCATTTTATTGGCCGCTAAACTGGCCGGATGTTCAGGTGAAATGGGCGTTTATGATGGCTCATGGACTGAATGGGGCGCTAACGAGAAATTACCCATCGCTGTGACTAAAAAGTAATTCAACTTCGCTTAATGCCACTGTTAGAATATACTGCGCATGCATAAAGAGCTTACTCGTAGTAATGACTTAACGTCTCACACAGTAAGCTCTTTGCTTTGCGGTAATGCTACGTCGTTTGAAAACAAATCTGGATTTACTCGGTTGCTTTTTAATCTATAGCGATTTATTGACCATAAACCGTGATTAATCTTGGGTAAATCGTTATCAATGTGATGAATAATAATATTTCACTCAAGAATCTCTGCTCGTAGTCGTTACACTATTTAATCATTGATACTGTCATCATTGATGTTTGTATCTTTAGTTGCATGAATCACGCTGACGACCCAATAGTTTGTCACTTGCACTCTGTTAAAAGTAGTAACCAACAAAAGGCATCTCATGGCTCTATTTAAGAAAAATATCTGGTCGCTGTACGCGTTGATCGTACTACTGACCCTGATACTTTTCGCCGCGTTGGGCGTAACTAAATGGCAAGCCAACAGAGATGACTTCACCCAACAACAACATATCCAAGTCGAGCTTTTTTCTAGCTCTGTAAGCTCGCTCTTGACTAGTCAAGAAGCACTGCTTGAAGTGGTTGGGCACCAACTCGCCCAGCAGTCTGACTTCACTCGTACTGCCTCCATTCAAATTCGACCAATACTGGATAAACTGCTAGATACTCACCCTGCGATTGCAGCTTTTGGGCTACTCAATCCCCAAGGGGACTATCTCGCCATCAGTTCCAACATGCAACTGTCTGATCAGCGAAACTTACTCCAATACCCATACACTAGAGACTCATTTCTAGAAGCCATATCTAGTGACAAAATGGTTTTGGGACGCACTTACTTTCAAGACTCTCTGAACAGCCTCGTTATCCCTCTGAGAAAATCCATTTCCATTGATGGTACTAAAGTTGATGCCGTTATGACTGCTGGCTTGCGCTTAGATAGCACAATCGTATTTGAAAATAATGCACATGCTGGTAGCTACAATACGTTAAGTTTGGTCAGAGAAGACCGCTATCGACAGTTTCACTCTAGCGACATCAACAATTTAGATTCGTACTTAAAACCTATCAGCGATAGCACCATAAAACTGTCCGTTGAAAATTTTTTTCAACAAACTGGCTTAAGTGTTCATAACGCTAAAAATGAAGATTCAACCTACTCCTTTGTCGTCGATGACGGCAATTATCACGCGCTATTAAGCGCAAAATACATCCCAAACTACAAATTATGGGTGATTGGACGTACGGATCTGACTCACGTCGATAGTATATTTATACAAGAGTTCAGCATTCTTTTCGTTGCCCTTATTTTTCTTCAATTTGGTTTCTACTTTTTGGTTAAGTCGATTGCCAAGAATGAACAGCGCACTCGTAGCCAACTCATTTATCAGGCTAACCATGATCCATTAACCTCTCTGCCAAATCGCTTGTACATGCGTAAAAATATTGGCAAATGGATTGAAGATGAATCAGAGCAGTTCTCGCTGTTGTTTATTGATATCGATAACTTTAAATGTGTCAATGATACCCACGGACACGACTTCGGTGACAAGGTGCTCAAACAGATCGCATTGCGTTTGATACGATTCCGCTCTCGACTCAGCTTATTAGTGCGCGAGTCTAGTGATGAGTTTTTGTTTTTAACGCCGATGACGAGTGAGACCGAGATTAAACGACTGGCGGAACGCCTTATCGAAGTTCTTTCCCAACCTTATGAGGTCGAAGATTCTCAGTTCTTGTTGGGTTGTAGCATCGGTATTGCGCGTTTCCCTGAACACGGAAAAGATCTCGATAGCCTGCTCCGCTCCGCCGATATTTCTATGTATAAAGCGAAGCAGCAGCAAAACTCGTACAGTATTTTCACCACAGCCATGCAAGACGCTCACCTCTACAAAATGAAAGTAGAACAAAGGCTACGTATTGCTATTGAGAAACAAACACTATTCATGGCTTTCCAGCCTTTGGTTCGCACTGACGAGAGTACTCATGGCGTCGAAGCACTGGTTCGTTGGATTGATGACGAGCTAGGGTTTGTTCCACCCGATGTGTTTATACCGGTCGCGGAGAGCACTGGTTTGATGCAAAAACTCGGTACCTTTATTATCGAGTCCAGCATTATGCAAATCGCCCATTTACACCGAACGACAGAACAAGAAATCGGTCTTTCGATCAATATATCCGTACGTCAATTTTCACATAAGTCGTTCTCAGAACACTTATTCGCAACGCTTGAGAAGTATCAGTTCTCTCCAAGTTGCTTAACGCTTGAGATTACCGAAAGCTTGTTCATTGAAGACGTAGACATAGTGAAGCCTATTTTCGAAGCCTTACACGAAAAGAATATCAAAATATCTTTAGATGACTTCGGCACCGGCTATTCCTCATTGAGCATGTTGAAAGCACTTCCTATTGATGAGCTTAAGATTGAGAAGAGTTTCATTGAAAACATCGCTGTAGACCAGCAGTCACTCACTATGGTGCAAAACATCATCGCAATCGGCAAAAACTTCGGCATGGTGGTATTAGCAGAAGGCGTAGAATCGAACGAGCACTTCGCGATTCTAAAGGCATGTGGATGTGACTTAATGCAAGGCTATTACTTCTCTCGCCCTATACCTTACGATGAACTATGCGAGTATCTAACACCAACTCAAGTTGAGACAATAGAGCTACCAGAACCAACGGCATAGCTGCCAGTTGATCTCTCCCAGCTCACGAATAACGCGATGAATCAAAAAAGGGAGCCTAAACAGGCTCCCTTTCCTTTATACACCGCTTAACATCGCGGCCCAAAAAATAAAAACACAGACAATGAAAACAAAACCCATTACGACTTAACTGTTATCACAACTCGTCGATTGCAACCTGTTGCCTTGTTGTCCACAACCTTACAAATGGGTGCGCTTTCGCCATACGCATATTCAACGATGCGACTTCCTTGGTGAAGATCTTTCTTCAAGTAGCTCGCCACTTGTCCGGCACGGCGAGATGACAGGGCTTTGTTGTAGCTTTTACTGCCTACACTATCTGCGTGACCCTCTATATAAATCTTGGACTTATCACTCACTAAGCTAAGGTACTGACCTAATACTTGCTTGTGGCTTTCATCCAATTGGTACACATTCGTTGGGTAATTAAGCACCAGGGATTGCGTCGCTTTATCATAGAAACACACATCATCTTGAGCTCCGATTTGAATCACTTCACTCTCTCTATTGATCACCTCATTTTGAGGTTTCTCATTTAGCTCTACCAACTTCCCAGTCACTTGTGTCGTAACAGTATGAGAAGACATCAACATTTTCGAAGTGACGTATTCGCCAACATCACCCAAGCAGTTTGCATAGCCCAATGGAGACATTAGCATCGTAGATAAAATCACTAGGTATCTCATGTTAATCCTTTAGTTTTCCGGTTTCTTCATTAATCAAATTCAAAATGTACTTGTATACATCTTCGCCATCTTTAGCGTGATAGATGTTCTTCTTACCAAAGCAATCTCCAAAGCCATCGGTTTCTGCCACTTTATAATTAATACCAATGACGCCCATCGTGACTTTCGTTTTCTCAGCTTCAGTTGGCGCATTACTTTGGAAGCGATTTTGTTTCGCTGAAATG
Source organism: Vibrio sp. Evd11 (assembly GCF_900382755.1). NCBI lineage: Bacteria > Pseudomonadati > Pseudomonadota > Gammaproteobacteria > Vibrionales > Vibrionaceae > Vibrio > Vibrio sp. Evd11. Next base: position 1,300 of record NZ_OSDX01000098.1, on the reverse strand, counting down.
GTTGATCGCAGCTTTTTACATAACCCCTGATCCACCAATTTCTGTAAATAAGTCTCGTCGTTGTCTCTACCATCAGATAATACAATAAACACTTGTTCAGGATTAAGGTTGGTCGCCTTATTGGCTTCTTGTGCCGCTGCAATGATCCCGTTCCAAGAAGAGGTGCCTCCACCAGCTTTCAACTGAGCGCTCATCAACTGAGCTCGAAAGTTGTCATAGTCTTCAGTCAGTGGAATATCATAAAACTTGTAGTCATCATCAAAATCATTGTTTCGCTTATAAAGTCTCTCTACTTCATATCGACTCATTCCATACGATGGTTCGATGATCTCATTATACAAGGTTGGTTTATCAAACATTCGTCTAACCGTTGTCGCAGGAGAGTTCCGAGCGTAGTCATAAACGTATTTCTTTCGCCATGAAGCACGATAGCCATAGGCGTTAACTCGTACAATCTTGTCTATTTTTTTAACATGAAGCGGGTTGTACCCGAGCAAGGCAACTCGGCTTTTTTCTTCCGTGTTAAACTCTTCAATATCATCGACGACTCGTTTAATGGTCTCTTTAACGACATCGAGCTTCATTTTGCCGTTCTTCCACGAGTAACCCATAGAACCACTAAAATCACCGATAAAGTAAACATCAACAGGCTGAGGCAGATACTTACGCGTGACTGCTCGCCCACTCACCGAAAATTCCGGTTTTAAGTTCATCTCTTCGTACGCGATCCAAGATGTATATTTAGCGGTAGCACTCACCACAAAGTCACTAAACGGAGCAAGTTCACCACTGGCTTGAACGCAACCATCTTTGTACTCACACTTACTGGTGTACACCGCAACATCAACATCATCCGTGTTATCAACAACGTATCTATCGACCAAATAGCGAGCATACTTTACGTTCTTTTCTTCATCCTCTTTAGGACTCGCGATAAGAGCCAAGCTAGCGACTTCTGCGGCTTCCAATAACCTCGTGTGTGCTAGCATTTGTTGAGACATCTGCATCGAAAAGGCCATGAAAATAACCATCATAGGTAATAGACCAACGAACAAAACACCGGCGACACCTCGGTTTTTCTTTATCGATTTCACCTTAAACCCTCGCAAATGAATAAGATGTACTTACAAGCCGAAAAACCTCTCCGTTGGCGACCCCAATCAAATTAGTTGGGATTTCATAACAAAGAGACACCTGATACATAGGTAATCTGCGGCCTCGTGATGTGATAGGAAGTATTTCTATGGCTTTGTTGCGTAATTCATTGGAACTAAACCTAAAACCTACGATCTGATCAGCT
>NZ_OSDX01000099.1:0-12034 GCF_900382755.1 Vibrio sp. Evd11 | reverse complement strand
GACAGCTCTGAAGGATCGTTCAACCGATCACTTTAGTTCTAACTGATCGGCATTACAGAACGGGTCTGGCTTTTGATTCATCTTAACAATGTGTTAAGCGGGTTCGTCGTATATCTACGACCATTTAGTGGCTCAGATATAATTAGTGGTCTAGGCACAGTTAATGGTCTAGGTATAGATAGTTTTGCCAGCTCTTCATGCGAATAAGGACCTTACGCATGATAGACACGTGAGTGAAGCTGTCAGAATAAACGGCAACTTCAACTGCGGTACCCATAGGTAAATGGTAGTCAGACAGATCATCAGTGATACTTAGTGTAACAAATACACGACCGCTAGTACGCAGGGCATCAGTACCAAGTAGCGCACCTCGAGCTTGGAATTGACTCTCACCGATAGCTGGAATCACTTCATTAATACGTCCCTTAAACACCTTTCCTGGTAAAGCTCTGAACAAAAACTCAGCTTCGTAACCCGGTTGTAGGCGTTGTAAGGAGTTCTGTCTAAACGCGGCGGTATAGAACTGTTCCTCTGTGTGAACAAACGTCATCACAGGAGCTAAAGGAAGTGGTACTGCCATTACACCTGGGCGTAATGCTAGTTGTGTAACGTATCCGTCAGTGGGTGCTCGAACCACGGTTTGTTCTAAATCGAACTGAGCTTTACGTAATTCAGCTAATAAACTTAAAACCGCTGTATTCTCGCCACCTATTTCAGAGTTCAAGGCAATCTTTGTTTGTTCTAGATTTGCATCTGCAACTTTCACGGCCGCTTCCGATGCTTTGTAAGCTTGTCTGCGAGTGTCTAATTGTTGCTCGGTAAAAGCTCCGCTGTCATAACCGCGCTTGTAACGAGAAAACTCACGTTGGGCTTTATCTCTTTCTGCGATGGCTTTGATTTTTGCAGCTTCAGCTTCAGCCACTTCAGATTCCATTCCAAGAGCACCTTGGCTTGCTTCTTTTACCTTGGCTTCTAACCTTGCAACCTCAGCTTCGAACGGAACAGGGTCGATTTTGAAAAGAATATCCCCTTGCTTCAGAGGTTTGTTTGCTTCTACAGGCACTTCAATAACTTTACCTCTAACGCCTGAAACGACTGGCGTTGTTGAGTAAACTTGGTTACCGATTTGCGTAAATGGATGGTTGTAGTTCATTAGTAGGATTAGGGTACCTACTATGATCACACCTCCAAGTACGGCAGTAGGCACTGTCCATTTATTTAGCGGGATATTGAACACCTTGAAAATGGTGATACAAAGCGCCGCATAGGTCATTATCAGCAGTAAATCCATTACTTAACCTCCTGATCTTGAGCGTTGTTTGCTTTTTTCTCTGGGCTTTTTTGCGTAGTACCCGCTTGTTTGAGCTGAGCGATTTCTTCCTGAAGAGTGCTAACTTGATCAATTAAAATATCGACGCGATGATGAATGTCGTGTTGCTCTTCCTCAAGCTTGGCAAAACCCCAACCGCGATCTTTACGCCAGAGCGTGGCCCAAATCCAAAGAAATGGCCAAATAGTATGTAAGGTGAATAGGCTAACCCAGCCTGAAACATGAATAGCATCTTGATGAGGGTGATTGCGTTCTTTCGCTATTTCGTAAGGAATATCGTGAATAACGATGATGCCGTAAAAGATAACCAATGCTACGAAAATAAGTAGACCGAGTGCAAAATAGTCTAAAAACATAACAGTTCCTTGTAATGTTAGATATTAGTTATAAATATACTACGCTATCATCCAAGTAATTGTTATAAAAATGATTTACCCAGTTATAAATAATGTGTTTTCGCTTCTAATGCGAACAAAACCACTGTTGTATCTTATAAAATCCTAACCATATTTGAAGAGGTTTTAGGGATTTACATAGGAAACTTAGTTGATGCGATCTAGGACTCGATTCTATATGACGAACACAACCACAAAGGATAAACACAGATGTATATAGGTGAATTGGCGGCTATTGGTGCTGCGATTGTGTGGGCGTGTGCGACATGGATTTATGGGCAGTTTGGACACCGCTTCTCTGCGATGCAATTGAACATTGTTAAAGGTGTCGTGGCGTCTGGAATGATGTTATTCGTGATGCCTTTAATCCCAATGCCCGAATTTGAATTGAGTACCAACCATTTTCTGATATTGGCGATTTCAGGTGTTATTGGAATTGCGATTGGAGATAGCGCCTATTTTGCGGCATTAAAAAGAATCGGAGCGAATAAGACTTTGCTGCTGGAATCATTAGCACCACCGCTTTCAGGTGTGCTGGCAATAATGTTTCTAGGTGCTGCATTAACATTGCAAAGTTGGCTCGGGGTCGTGATAACGACATTAGCGGTGACCTTTGTGGTTTTTCAGCCGTCGAAATCTGCGAACGGTAATAACCTCTCCAATGACAACGCACAATGGGGGGGGATTGGTTATGGGCTTTTGGCGAGTGTTTGTCAGGCATCTGGTGTGGTTATTTCTCACTACGCATTAGTGGCGGGTGATACCCCACCATTATTAGGTGCACTGATTCGCCTGACGATTGGTGTGTTTGCCGTAATGCTGATTATCCCTTTTGTTGAAAAGAAGCCGTATTCATCGATAAAAAGAGATTTATGGGAAATGACCAAGCTCGATAAACTTTGGTTATTAGGGGCAATCTTTGTCGGAACCTTTTTGGCATTGTGGCTTCAGCAAGTGGCATTGAAGAATGCGAACCCTGCGATTGCACAAACATTGATAGCGACCAGTCCGGTCTTTATTTTGGTGATTTATGCGATTAAAGGGGAGAAGGTGTCAAAGCAAAGCGTCATAGGGACGCTTGCTGCCCTTGCTGGAATATCTCTGTTCTTTTATCAATAAGATGCAGGCTTAACTACAGAACTACAGAACTACAGAACTACAGAACTACAGAACTACAGACCTACAGACCTACAGACCTACAGATCTATAGGGTCGCAGAGTTACATGCCACTACTCTGTACACACTTGATTACGGCCATTGGCTTTAGCTCGGTATAGCGCTTTATCGGCACGGTAGAAGGTACGCTGAGTATTTTCTCCGTCGCGATGTAAAGTGATACCGATACTCACGGTTAAACCGCGTTCTCCGAGTATTTCATGCCATCCGAATTGGAAGATGCGCTCTCGATAATTTTCAGAGTGCATTTCTGCTTTCGCAAGGTCAGTGTTTTCAAGGATGACTAGGAACTCTTCCCCGCCAAACCTGACACATGACGCGCCTCTAAACTTAAAGTATGAACGTAACTCTTGAGAAACGCTGACAATCGCTTTATCACCCACTAAGTGGCTTAATTCATCATTGATAGACTTAAAGTGGTCGATATCAACAACCATTAATGCGAAAGGTGCTTCGTGAAGCAGCAGGTCTTTTAGTTTCACATCTAACCATCGACGGTTGTGTAACCCGGTCAGTGGGTCGGTGAAAACATCTTGTTGTAGTTGAGCAACTGTATTCTTGTGTTGTTCAGTCGTCTCTTTGAGTTCTCTATTTTCTTGTTCAGAGAGAATGAGTTTGAGTTGTAACTCAAAACGCGATAGGCGGCGTAGTTGGCTTGCACCAAGTTCGCTGATCGGGATCTGCTTCATCAGATCCGTTTCAATTCGGTAACCTTTTTTCTCATAGCTTAGAGCTTCTTGAAAACGGCCCTGATTCATACATACGTCACTCAAAGAGTCATAGAAACGCTTCGCAAGCACTGGCGATGAGTAGGCTTTTACACGTTTGTCTGTGCTCGACAAAATCATGCTCGCATAGTCTTGCTTTCCGGTTGCACTTAGGCAATGAGCTAACTCGAGACGAGTCATGGTTGCGAGCCAGCTTGCTTGAGTGCTGTTGGCTGGGTATTGAACTTTTGATAGGCAACGTAAGGCTTCATGGTATTTTTTCTTAGCACGAAGCACTTTCGCTTGGTAGAGCAATATTTGAGCTGTGAGCAACTTGTCACTCACTAGAATACTTAATTCTTCGCACTCATTCAGTAAATCGCTGGCCGCGGTAATGCGGTTGAGCAGAAGTAGGCTTGCTACCATATGCAGCTTGAATTTGAGGCGAAGTGAGCGACTGCTTATCGCGTGGTCTATACTGCTGATTTTTTGGTAATAGCGAAGAGCTCTGTTGTGATCACCATAGGCATCACACAGGTTCCCCATACCTAAAATTGCTAATACATATTCATCGATATGGCCATGTTCAACCGCGATTGTCGATGAGCTGACGAATTCATTCAGTGCCGATGTGTAATCACCAATTTCAACTAAGCGGTCGCTTAGGCTGGTCTTTACTGTGAGAATGTCTTCGATATCTACAGGAAGGTGGAGTAGGTCGAGTGCCAGCCTGAGTTCTTCGATACTTGTTTGATTTTGTTGTAACTCGGCACGGTACTCAGAGCTGATGATATAGCAGTGCGCTTGCTCAGTTTGCGTGGTCGAAACGTGCTGGCGAATGTGGTTCCAGAATATGATCGCTTCTTCACCCGATACCGATGAAGGGTCTAAACCAGCATCTGTGATTTTGCGTAATAGGGTTTCCATTATTCTATTACCTCAGCATCGTCTTCTTCTAATTGTTCAAGAGTGAACGGGAACGTCAAAATATCATTGAGGCTGACGGTAGGTCTCGAACCTTTTAATCCTTTTCTATGCCATGGATATATTTCTAGCATGGTGCTGAGAGTTTGGAAGGTTTGTTCTGCGGCTTCGCCTTTCTCTGAAAGCATCATAGCAACACGCTCTGAACTCAGCCTAGCGATGAAGTCGTTTTGATTACACAAGGTATGAGCAATCTCGGTACAGACATCTAAGTAATCGGTATCGACATGATGGAACATAATGATGCTGTGGTTCGAACGCTTAAGTTCTGTCTTAAATAGGACCAGCTTCTCCCACCAAAAGGTTTCAGATACGACATAAGAGAGATGCTTTTCAGGATCGTACTCATGCTGGCCACGAATACGATTAATCAGCTTTCGTGCTCTCTGTTCAAGCTGGCGTTTTGAACTGCGCGCTTTGTCTAAACCGACACGATTCGTTTGCTCTTTAAGCATGCCGATGGAATATTGACGGTACTTTTTAAAGGCGACCAACGCAGCTTTGAAATCTTGGTTTTCTTCTGCAACCAAGGATTGTTGGTAACAAATTTGGCTAAGCAACTCACCATTATCGAATTCATTTGCAGAGTGTTCAGCGAGTTTCAGCAATTCTGCCGCATGTTCTGGTCTTTTTCTCAGGAGCTCCAATCGAGCTCGGCTGATGTAAGAATGCGCTTTCATCCAGACGAGGTTATGTTCTACAGCTAGTTTATGCGCTTTGGCTGTAGCGCGCTCTGCATCATCTAAACGTTCAAGGCCAAGCAGGGCAAGGCCTCGAAAGTCCCATACTTCTGCATGCCAAGTGTTATCTTTATGTTCTTTTAACGCTTCTTCTGCACCGTCGAGTACTGATAGCATTTCAACATAGTTGTTAAGCAGATAGTAATCCCAAGCGAGCAGTATTCTTGCTTTGCCCTCTAGCCAACCAATGCGGCTGTTGTTAGCCACTTTAACGGCAAGCTGGTGGGTAGAACGTGCCAGCTTATATTCATGAGTCATTCGCCAGATGTTGCCAAGTCCAATGAGACATTCAATTTGAATCTCGACTTCATCAACCAGTGCAGATTGCTCTAAGGCATTGATCCAGAACTGTTGGGCGGAATAGTACTTGGCTTGTCCCCAGTACTGGAGCGCGTGTAAATGGAGGATTTCAGGGAGGAAAAGGTCGGTATCTAATCGGTTTTGGCGCTTGTAGGCTTCCTTGATGTACTTCAAACCTTTTTGGTAATCCATCAGGTTCCAGCTACACCTTGCCATTAACATTAACGACTGGATAGCACCCTCTTCAAACAGAACTTGCTCCGATCTGACTAGGCACTGTTGAGCAATCTCTAGGATCACCGATGGCTCAGAGTCGACACGAGTTTTGAGTTGTTCTAGTTCTGTTTCAAGAAGGTACTGATTTTTGTCCAAGAGTTAGATCCATAATTATCGAACATATTGATAACACAATCATTATAAGAGTGTGATTTGAGATAAGCACCAATTATCTTTCTTAGGGCCTTAAAGGAACATGTATCTTTTCCAATTATGGGTGTTACCTCATGTTGTTGCTTTAAAATCAATGAGTTCCCGAATAATTATCTAGAGGTCTGTTTCTATGAAAGTAGTTGCTTTAGGGTCAATGGCTGCTCTGCTACACCTAAGCGCTGCGCTGCCGTGAGCCCTTGCTTATCTTGGTAGCACAGATTGTGCCAAGCTCTAAAGATGTCGAGCAATGGAAGAATGCCCCCAGGACGAAGCTTACGTCTGGGCTCATTGATGAAGCTATCAAATAACAGCTGGAAGCGTTGTTGATAGAACTTGGTTTGCTGAATTGAGGCAGTGTTAAACCACTGTTTTGGTTCTGGATTGTTACCCGTTAGGTAGCAAATACCTTTCTGGTTATCACCTTGATTTGCGATAGCCCAACGATCGCGCCACCAACTCATGTGAACGATGTCGATCTTTTCGAAACTTTGATCGTCTTGCCAGCCGGGATCTTCCTCTACATACATAAGGTCAATATTTTGACTCTGAATGCGCGGCAAACATACACTTAAAGCGGCAGATCTTAGTAATGGATCTTGTGGCATATAGATAGCGACATGCTTGTCTTCATTACACATATCAAGCACATGTAAGAAGTGAGCATAAGAGGTATAAGGCGGTCGAATCAGCGCGCCTTTTGAAGGGTAGCTAAATGTTGTGAGGTTACCCATAGGATCCTCAACGTTACCTCTCGCTAGAATCACTTGGTACTGCTGTTCAATACGCTCTTTCAACTTGTCAGATGGCTGAGGTTGTTCGAGGTTCGCTTCTGATGAGTGATCTTTGGATACAAAACGCGCAACGTCATCGTAAGGATTGTGATCAACATTCCCTGAAGGCTCTTCATTTTGAGAGTAGTTAACGTGTTGGCAAAGGATGTAGCCAGAATGCGCTTCGCCAGTCGCTATCCAAACCACACCGTTGTTACTTTGTGGCTGTAGACGCTGGTAGTGAGATGCGAACTCGTAATCTTTCGCATGGTTAACCCATCGTGCATCGATCATCGCTAATTTACGACGACAACGGCTCGCGATATGGTCAACATGATCATAGAAAGTCTTTGGATTGATCTCTAATTTTCTACAGATTTCACGTACGGAATAACCCATGAACAATAAGCCCATGAGGTTTTCTTGAAACTGAAGTTTTTTATTGGATCCAGACCACTTGTCAACGAAGGTTGACTGGCAGTCTTTACATCGATAACGCTGCCTGTCACCACTGTAGCCGAAGGCATGGTAAAGATGTTTGTGGGTATGAACCGATAAGCCGAAGTTATCGCAATCATCATTACGACAAGCAGGGAGCCCATCGCTGTGAAGTTGTCTTAGGCGATGAAGTTCGCTTAACACTTCACGATTGTTAAGTAAGGGGGGGAAAGCTCCACATTCACGACAAACCATCGCCGGACGCTTAGGGTTTGCGTGTTGCAAAACATACCGTTTTGCATCGCTCAAGCCAAAGTTGTCACACGCCAATGTTTTACAAAAGTTGAGTTGCAAACCATCCGCATCTTTTGGCAGCTTGTCGTTAGACACGATCTCCCCCTCGGGATTATTTGAGCAGCCAAGTAAGCTTGGCTGCGGGGTAACGCTTTTCAATGTATCTTATTCAAGTCGTTAGATGTTGATTGCAGTCTCTAGAGCAACTTTCATCATGTCGTTGAAAGATTTTTGACGATCTTCAGAGCTTAATTTCTCACCACGGATGATGTGGTCAGACACTGTTAGGATGGTTAGTGCTTTAGCACCAAGATCCGCAGCAACACCGTAGATACCAGCCGCTTCCATATCAACACCAAGGATGCCTAGCTTTTCCATTTTCTCGAAAAGGTCAGCTTCTGGAGTGTAGAAAAGGTCTGCAGAGAATACGTTACCAACTTTAACTGGAACTTCTTGTGCACGTGCTTGGTTTACAGCTTCTTCTAGAAGACCGAAATCAGCGATAGCAGCGAAGTCGTGGTTGTTGAAACGAATACGGTTTACTTTTGAGTCTGTAGAAGCACCCATACCGATAACAACGTCCATTAGTTTAACGTCGTCACGTACCGCACCACAGCTACCTACGCGAATAACGTTTTTCACGCCGTATTCAGCGATAAGCTCGTGTACGTAGATGCAGCATGATGGGATACCCATACCGTGGCCCATTACAGAAACTTTCTTACCTTTGTAAGTGCCTGTGTAACCAAACATGTTGCGAACGTCACAAACTTGCTTCACGTCATCAAGGAATGTTTCTGCAATGTATTTTGCGCGAAGCGGGTCGCCCGGCATAAGTACTGTTTCTGCGAAATCACCAGCTTGAGCATTAATATGAGGTGTAGCCATGGTCGTTCTCCAAAGTTTAAACGGTAATGATAGGAACAGGATTTAATCAATTACCGATTCTGTTGAATTGAATTCGTTTTGTTGAGGCAATATTAGCGAGTTAAAACGAGGCTCCATGAGACTTTAGTCACAAAACCGCTTTGCCATTATAGTTTTATTAATATTGATAACCAAATATGTTGAAAGCGTAAAGGCAATCGATTTTGTATGGGTAAATTGCAAGCTAACTACAGATAAATCTCTAGATATAAACCTATTGCATATTAGTTTAGAGACAACAATACATTGTAGAGGCGTTTGATCAGCGATAATCTAAACTTTGATAAAAGACAAACCAAGGAATTGTATGTCGTATTGCGCTAACTTGATGCCTTTGCTCGCTATGAAAACAAAACTGCGCAAGATCGCCTTGCTTACTGTGGGAACGACTTTGTTCCCTCTGGTAACAACTCTACTTGCAGGTGCGATGACTCCGTCGTGGGTGTCTGCTGCAACTTTTGAGTTGCCACCAAAAGAAAGTCGAATCGTGGGCAGAATACAGCAACATGAAGTTGCAGCGGGTGAAACGTTGGCTATTATTGCAAAGCAATACGATATTGGCTTTCTCTCTTTGATGGCGGCAAACAAAGGGGTCGATCCTTTTCTTCCTGCTGAAGGTTATGTGTTAAGCATTCCAAGCCGTTTGATTCTGCCGGATACCCCGAGAAGAGGCATTGTGATTAACCTTGCTGAGTTGAGGTTGTACTACTTTGAGCCTGAGAAAAATCAGGTGCATGTCTTCCCTGTCGGTATTGGTCGAGTAGGGCGTGATACTCCCGAGATGATCACTAAGATAAGCCAAAAACGTCCAAACCCGACTTGGACTCCTCCAAATTCAATCCGTAAAGAGTACTTAGAAAAAGGGGTTGAGTTGCCAAGAGTGGTTCCTGCTGGGCCTGAAAACCCTTTGGGTGAGTATGCATTGCGACTTGCTTACGGTGCAGGTGATTACCTGATACACGGCACCAATAAAGACTTTGGGATTGGCTTACGAGTCAGTTCTGGGTGTATTCGTATGGAACCTAAAGATATTGAGTGGCTTTTTGAACAGGTCAGTCGTGGTGAACAAGTCACGATAATCGATGAGCCGATTAAAGTGTCTTTAGAGCCTGATAGAAGCGTGTTTGTTGAAGCTCACGAACCATTGACGCGAAGTGACGGCTCTAAGAAACTACTGCAAATCCCTGTTGAATTGAAATGGTGGCTTGAAGATGCAGACCTTCCTAACTCAAAGGCGAAAGCAGTTATCTTTGCTCAAAATGGTGTGCCTGTTGAAATAGCACCGCCTGTGATTGAGTTCTAATTTGATAGGTTGTGAATAAAGCCTTAAAGCTTTCTTTCTCTTCTCCCTAAATAAAAAACACCACCTCGAAAGAGGTGGTGTTGTCAATTTAATGCATGTATATACGTCTTTTGAAATCTACAGCTTAATTGAGCTTATATCTCAATTACTTAGTGTAAGACTCAGCAATGTTATCGATACGGTCGTTAGCACGATCCGCTTCTTCTTTTGCTGCCATAGCCGCAGCAGATGCTTCTTGAGCTTTCATTTCAGCAGCAGCTTTGTCACTCTTAAGTGCTTCTACTTCGCTGGTTAGCTCAGCAACTTGGTTAGTTAGTTGGTCCATTTCTGATACTGCTGCTTCTTCAGGCTCAGAAGAACAACCAGCTAAAATGAAAACTGAGGCTGCAGCTGCGATTAACGTCTTATTCATAAGAACTCCTTGCTATTTATCATCAAAAGATGCGCTATACATTCTTTATCATATAGTCGCTTCATTAATGATTGTAGCGACTAATTTTTTAACTGCAAAAACAATAACTAAAGAAATTGCTAAATTTTTGAGGTAATTAGCTAAGCATCACGTTCTGTCTCATTTGTGAGATAGCGGGATTAGAATCAATTTTTGCCTTATTTGGAAGACCTATCCCTTTAGTGCCAGTGCATACAATATCCTAGGCAACTTGAGATATAAGGATAAATTTACTGTGATCTCTATCCTTATAAAGTACTTTCGCGGTATCATGTCACGTTAAATTAATTTTATTCAATACCATCATGACTGGAGAGTCCTTTGCACTTTAAAGATTTAGGCTTAGATAACCGCTTACTGAAGAACTTAAAACATTACGACTTCAAGAAAGCGACAGAGATCCAATCAAAAGCGATCCCTGTTGCTATTGCCGGTAAGGATCTATTGGCTTCATCAAAAACGGGATCAGGAAAAACGTTGGCGTTTGTGTTGCCAATGATACACAAAGCATTAAAAACCAAAGCGTTTTCTGCTAAAGATCCTCGTGGTGTAATTTTGGCTCCTACTCGTGAGCTAGCAAAGCAAGTTTACGGCGAACTGCGAAGCATGCTTGGTGGTCTGTCTTACGAAGCCACACTTATCTTAGGTGGTGAAAACTTTAACGACCAAGTTAAAGCTCTGCGTAAGTACCCTCGCTTTATTGTTGCGACTCCAGGCCGTCTTGCGGATCACCTTGAGCACCGCTCATTGTTTTTAGATGGTGTTGAAACGCTAATCCTTGATGAAGCTGACCGTATGCTGGATTTAGGTTTTGCACCTGAATTACGTCGCATTGCGAATGCAGCTAAACACCGTCGTCGTCAAACGTTGATGTTCTCTGCGACGCTTGATCACGCGGAAGTGAATGGCATTGCAAATGAAATGCTAGACGCACCTAAGCGTATTTCTGTTGGTGTTTCTAACGAACAGCACCTTGATATCACTCAGAAGTTCTACCTGTGTGACCATCTAGATCACAAAGAAGCGATTTTAGATCGTGTGATTGAAGAAGCCGAATACCGTCAGGTGATGATCTTCACTGCAACTCGTGCCGATACTGATCGTTTAACGGATAAGTTAAACGAGAAGAAGCTTAAAGCAGTTGCATTGAGCGGCAACCTAAACCAAACGCAACGTAATGCCATCATGAGCCAGTTCGAGCGTGCGGTTTACAAAATCTTGGTAACAACCGATGTTGCTTCGCGTGGTATCGATATTCCAAACGTAAGCCACGTTATTAACTTTGATATGCCTAAGCATACAGAAGAGTACGTGCACCGTGTTGGCCGTACTGGTCGTGCGGGTAACAAAGGTGATGCAATCTCTTTGGTTGGTCCAAAAGACTGGGACAGCTTTAAGCGTGTTGAGCTTTACCTTCAACAAGATCTTACTTTCTCTGTGCTTGAAGGCTTGAAAGGTAAATTCAAAGGTATTAAGCCTCGTAAACCTGCTTTTGCTAAAGGCGGACCTGCGAAGAAGAAGACCAGCACTCAAGTTAAGAAAACACCGAAGAAACCAGTTAAGCGCGATAAGAGCTTCCACCAAAATGTGGCGGTGGGTGATACCGTGTTTATCCCTAAGAAGAAAGTCGCACCAAAAGTGGATGACGAGTAATCATCTCGCGTGACCTAAAGTCGATGTTTATAAAAACAGATCTTTATAAAAGTTGACGTAAATAAAAACCGCCGGTGATGGTAATGCCGATCAGTTAGAACTAAAGTGATCGGTTGAACGATCCTTCAGAGCTGTC
>NZ_OSDX01000100.1:0-11929 GCF_900382755.1 Vibrio sp. Evd11 | reverse complement strand
CGGGCTCGAGTCTTCTTTGGGTTATAAATCAATCAATCAAAGTATGCTCGCGCCCTGTACCCAGAAAGACGTTCATCTACTATACAATCTTCTTAGCCTTAATTAATTTCTGGTATTTATGAGTTAAGAAATTAACTTAATTGGTGAGTTCTACTTGTCTCATTTTTAATACTTTATAGGCGCGTTGTTTTAATTGGATAATAAAAGGAGTGGTAATATTTCAATTTTATTACAGCTTGAGGCTAATGCTGATCTGTTTCACTTTTGAGACTATATTGCAATACGGTTATCTATATAATAATTAACCTTAATTAAATAAGTGTTTATTGTTCTCCTTTATATTTGGTTATTTTAATGGAATTATCTTTCATGAAAAATAATGGCGTACAAAAATAAAGGAATTAAATGTAAAACCAGTTTTATATCTATTTAGTGGAATTGTTTAAATACCACTATTTTTGCTAGTGTTATTTGTGTCAATTTGCGTGATCTTATTCTCACTGCGCCTCATTTCTTTATAAATTAGTGTAAATGTATATATTTTCTAAATAGGATTTCTGTTACTTAATTGTTAACTCTGATTAACTATTAGGTAACCCTAATAATAAAGCCGATTTTATATAAAGGATTAAAGAAATGAACAAAATTTTTAAGGTTGTTGCTGTCTCTGCACTTTCTATCTCTTCAGCGAACGTTTTCGCTGTGAGTGACACTTTTGATGCAACACTAGAAGTAAAACAAGCAATTACGATGACAAAAACAAGTGATCTTGACTTTGGTATCATCACTTCAGATAACACAACAGATGTTGTTATCGCTCAAGGTGATGCAGGATCTGCGGCATTTACTCTTTCTGGAGAGTCTGGTGATGCAGTAACAGTAAGTATTTCTGATACTAACTTAGTTAACGGTGTAAATACGATTGCAGCAGAATTCGACTTTAATAACGCTATTACTCTTACTGGTGGTAGTGCGGATCTTAATATTGGTGGCACAGCACGTACTTCAAGTGCAACATTAGTTGCTGGTACTTATACTGCAAACGTTGCAGTAGATGTTACTTACCAGTAATTGATATAAAACAAGTCTAATAATAGCGACTGCTATTTATCAGTCGCTTTTACTATGAAACTATTTTTAAAACATTCCCTTTGTACTGCCATCATGGTTTTTTCTTTTTCATTATATGCATTAGAAATTATTCCAGAAAATATGGAAGTAAAGTTTCCAGGTATGTATATCTCTGGATCTGGACAAAATGCCGATGCTAACCCGGCGAATAGCCAGGTATATGTCGTGCGTTTTTATGTTGAAGGAGAACCAGGGAAAAAAATTGTGGTTTCTCTTCCTTCAAAGCAATACCTAAACCATTCTCGTAAATCCAAGCGGCTTCGTATTCGGAAGTTCTATTTTGGTTGTGGGTTATCAAAACGAGGCCGAGCCAAAATAAAAGGCAACGGCAGAACCAAATTATTGTGTATTGGCGCAAAAGTGAAAATTGGCGCTAATCATCCTGCCGGTGTTTATACCAGTACTATCCCCTTTGAGGTTAATGATAAATGAAGTTGTTTATCTCATGCGTTTTCGGCTTACTTTTCACCGCTCAAGCCTATGCTCAACTCCTGATCGCTCCGACTCGTTTTGTTCTTGATGCTGATACGTCTGTAACGGAAAAGATTGTTGTCGAAAATAACTCCGATCAACCCATTCGCTTGGAGATAAAGCCGATTTACCGTCCTGTAAAGGCCAGTGGCTTGGTGCGAACTGATATGAGTGTGACGGAGTCAGAGAACATCGCGAACTGGATTAAAGTATCGCCCCCGATTATTCGTGAGTTGAAGCCAAATCAACGACGTACTGTTCGTTTACGAATGACAGCATTGCCAGCGGATATGCCTGAGGGCGAATATCGTGCGTATTTATGGTTTTCTCCTATCGCCAAAGCGAAAGACTTATCGGAAGTCGACTTGTCGGGAAAGGCTAAATCGAATGATGGGTCGGCTTTTGAACTTAACTTCCACATCAACAGCTATGTACCTGTTTATGTTCAGAAAGGGGTGCCAGTACAAGATGTTAAGTATCACTGTGATGAACAAAGCATTACGATTCGTAATGACGGTAACTTCCAGTTCAATGCCAAACTGAACGTTGACGACCATATTGAAAAAGTCGTGTTGCTCCGCAATGCTGAACTGACTAAACCTTTGCCAAAAGGGTCGAAGGTCTCGTTGGTTCAAAACGAAAACTCGTTGTTCGAATGCGTTTTGTAGCGAGAGTGCAGACGACTCAAGTAAAGTAAAATGCTTAGACGTTTGGTTTGGCATGCCCTGTTGTTGTTCTTTTTGTCTCTGTCTTTGGCGGCGCATTCAGAAGTGAACCCAGAGGCGAGCGAACTGTATCCTGCTCATATCGAAGTGCGCGTTGGTCGAGTTGGAGATAGCTTTTACCGTGTCATGATGGACGACTACGAAGAGCCCTTTATCTCCATCTCAAACGCTGCGTTTTCATTGTTGGAAATGAACGGTCAATGTGATGAAAGTGGATACTGCGAAATCTATCTGCCACAAGATGTCGGCAGAGAATCCCCTCCGTATATTGTCGATACTGAGCAAGCTATCTGCTATCGCGATGAAAACAATAATCACGATGAAAACAATATCCAGTCGATTAAATATGAAGTGATTGACGCAGAAACCGACATTCATTGGTACAGTTTACAAGCGTGTATTCCGGCCAAAGTGCGTTGGGATATTGATGATTATCGGCTAACCGTCTCTCCTGAATTTAGCTCATTGACAGAGTTAGAGACGGTTATCTCTAAGATGAAAAATGAATCACGGCAGAAAGCTGAAGCGTTAAAGCGTGCGGGCAATATCCCGGCGATTGAACCGCAGGCTACGGTAGGTTTGGCGACTCGAATCGCTACTTCTGTTTATCATGACAGCGAAACCGGCGGTGATGTTTACGCCATTTCCGATACCATCCTAACAACCGAGAACTCGGTATCTCGATTGTCTATAGACTCACGAGAAGATAACCCCATCGTTTACTACAACATTGCGGTAGAAGCTCATGAAGGTGAAGGCTCTTTAGAAATAGGTCATGTGTTATTGGATGGCAGCGTTTTTACCGTTAATCAAACGTTGGAAGACGGCCTTTATTACACTAATCGAAAGCGACAACCTGAGTTTGGTAACCTGCAATTAGAACGTACGACCCAACCTAACATTAGTATTGATGTATTGATGTATTGGTGAATGGCATCTATCAAACCACGTATCGCTCCGATGAATTTGGCCGTTTTGTTGTTGAAGAAGACAACATCTCACCCGGTGACACCATCAAGTTCCGTTACTACCTATCAAAGGGAGTTTGGAGAGAAGAAGAGATCACGGTTGCAGGTTTAGAAGATGCCTTTCTTCCGAGTAACGAATGGGGTGTTCAAGTCGTCGGGAATGAAGGGGCAGATCGAGCAGGTGCCGTGTCTTTGGAGTATGGACTCGCGGATTACTTCACCGTAGGCAGTGCCTTTATGAGACAAGACGGTAAGGACTTGATTGGCTTTCAGGGACGATACTTACCCACCCATTGGTTTGCAGGCCACATCGGTTGGTTACCTGATTTCGACCGCTTTCCAATGGAGTTTGATATTTTGTTGGGAAGCGATCAATCCGCTTCGATAGAGCTCAATAAAACCGATGAATTAGATTTGGAGTCGATGGAGTACCACGTCTTCAAATATAACCTGTCTCTAGCCAACCTAACGGCATTTTTGACGGTGAGAGATGACGAGAAGGAATTGAGTGTCGAGCCCAAGTTTAACACCAAGATATCTCCCAACTTATTTCTCTCTTACGCTGGAGACTATCGTTATATCAAGAGCTCCCATAAAGACGATTATCTTCACACAATAGGGTTAGCCAAGAGCGGATTTTCAGACACCTCTTGGAATGTCTCGGGCACAGTGAATGGCTCCGGACACCATGAACGAACCGAGTTTTCGTTAAGGAACGCGTGCAAAGAGTGCATATTGGACCCACTTGATGCTTTTCAAGAACTTACGACCAATGTATCCGCAAGATATCAAAAGCAAGAGGTGTCATTTTCGGCTTCTCTAGAAGCGCGTGTGAACCCTTATCTGCTCTTCAAATTGGAAGGGAACGAAGACCGTTATGGTGTGGAGGTGACCACTGAATTTGGCGCGAAAACCTATTTTGATGAGAGCATAGGCGAGTTCGTTGAGTGGAATAAATACAATCATTCTAAGCTGACGGGAATTGTTTATGATCACCACAAGCAACCTATCGCGGGTGTGAGCTTACAAATACTGGACCAACGTGCGGTAAGCGATTCAAAAGGGCGCTTCGAATTCTCAAGTGTTCCCGCACGAGACAATCTGCCTATCTATATCGATGAAGGTGCGCTTGACCTTAACTTAACACCCTGTATTTGTGAATACTAAACAAGTCGGGTTGACCCATGCTCATATCGAAATGGTTGTGTCATTTGGCGTTGACGGCACAGTAGAGGGAACGCTGGAAGATAACGCATATTTACACTTCAAACACATACAAAAAGGCACGGAATATTCGAGTGAAATCGAAAGCGATGGATTCTATATGGTAGAGGGGCTCATTGCGGGAAAGTACATTGTCACTTTAGAGATGGGCGACAAAAGATACGTGCAAGGTGCCGACTTAGATGGTGACTTTTGGTTAAGCGATCTTACATTCAATCTCATCGACTTCCATAAGGTGTATTAGCGCTCATCAATCTACTTAATCGGAGGGAGGCGAGAAGATAAACCTCAGCTTTTGCTTGATCGTCAGTTCTTGGCTTTGTATCGCTTTGAACAAGCTTCTCCATTCTTGAAAGGTCACTGTTATCGGGTTAAAACTGTTTACAGGTTTAGTGACGCCGTAACGTACCGTTTCGACTTCAGGTTCGAAGGTACCGAATAGCTTGTCCCAGATGATAAGAACACCGGCGTAGTTCTTATCGATGTATTGCGGGTTTCTGCCGTGATGTACGCGATGGTGAGAGGGTGTGTTGAAGAGGTATTCCAATGGTCCTAAGCTTCGTACCCATTGGGTGTGCACAAAGAACTGTAAACCGAGATTTAAAAGCACCACAAATATTACCCATTTAGGGTCAAAGCCTATGATGACTAAAGGTACCCAAAATAACCACATGCCTGCAAATGGGTACATTAAACTCTGACGGAAAGCCGTACTGAAGTTCATGCTTTCTGAACTATGGTGTGCCACGTGTGCCGCCCACATCCAGCGAACGCGGTGGCTTGCCCTGTGAAACCAGTAATAGAAAAAGTCCTGTAGAACCATCAACACAATAAAACTCAGCACACCCATTTCGATATCCATTAAGTGCCAGCCGAATAACCAAAGATACAGTTGAACAATCAGTAATCCGGTTAACAAATCGGAGAGCTGGTGCATACCCGCCAACGTAAAGTTACAGAGCACTTCAGACAATTTATAACTCGAATTGTCGGGTAATCGACCTTGCTTCTGGCCAATAAAATACTCGGCCAACATACAAAGCAGAAACAAGGGAGCCAACACAAGCAGTAGCCATTCTGGGTGATTGATCAGTGCGTCTATATCCATTTCCTGTTCCTTTTTTCTTCGTGACTAGGCGCGCTACCAGCGTGCGAAATGATCTTCAGTAAGACCAAGCACCTTCTCTAGCTGATGGATGATCCCGTCGTTGTCTTGAATTGAACCTGAAAAGTGGCCGATGAACTGTCGGAAGTTACTTTTAAGTACCCATAAATTGAGCTTTTCACTGCGTTGGTTAATAGGGGTAAACGTCAGGTTGATGCGCCCATCTTGCGATGTGATCGTCCAAGGGCGGTCGATATCATCTCGGTTAAACATAAAGTGCACAGGGTTAAGTAGGTGTCTAGAGCCATCAACCCACAATACGTTCTCGCAAGTACCGGTTTCGTTCACGCCTGCCGCTAGGTTTAAGCCAATAGTTTTCTGATCGGCAAGTGTATTGATGCTTGCCCAGCGCCAACTGGTTTCGCGCCTCATGTATCCAGCGGAAAAATCATACCCTGCAAGTGCTTGGTTTAGGTCGATGATATTTCCTTTGGCTTCGATATGCCCAGATACAGCTAAGGCATTGTGTTTTTGGGTGAACGTCCAACCTGAGTATCCCGTTGGGCTGCACATTGCCATCGGAATGCTGTTAGCTGGCGGAGTGAACCTGACATCCGCATTGATGATTTTTGTTTTGAGTCCCAGATGCCATTCGCCATCGTGAATTTCAAACACAATGCTTTGTCCTGCGATGTGTGTGATGCCTTGAAACGGTGAAGAGGTCACTTGTTTATCTAGGCTCAAAGGGCGTAGCCATGAACACTCTTCAAGTTGGTTTTTTTCGATGTCGTATAGATAAACAAAGGCTGAGCCTAAATAACGAATATCTGCAATGGCGACACCAATGATATGAGTGGCTGTAACGATACTGACAAACTGAAATTGTTTATAGTGGAAGTGCCTTTGCCATGCGTTGACCTTTGCATCCATGGAGTTTCGGTAGTCGAACTGTTCAATGTTAAGAGCGTGAGGAATGCCGTCAAAGTGCCCAATAATGGGCTGACCGTTTGTGTCAATAATGCTATCTGGGGCTGGTTGAGTCTGTATCATGGCTCGCTCGTTTACATAATGTTAACAATTGGTGTTATTGTGTCGTTAGAACGATTTAATTGGGAGGTCATTTCCGGACAAAGGTGAATCTTCCATCACGGTTTTGTGCATGTCGGTTGGTTATGATTCGTGAACACAAAGTGAAAGCACATAGGGAGCGTGGAGTGGACATTCTCGCTGAGTACATGCCAACAGAGCATCGACATCAATTGGGCACTTTGGATGTCGCGCTGTTGTTGAACACCTTAGAGCTAAGAGGTGTTGATATTGAACAACTGTTGATTGGTTCGGGCTTATCTGGTTTGGACTTACGAGATCCGAATGGAAAGTTGACCTACGCTGACAAACTCTCACTGTTCAGCATTGCCAATCAACACTTTCCTGATGACGGGTTGGGCTTATGGCTCGGAGAGCATGCAAGCTTGAGCCACTTTGGTGTGTTGGGCTATGCGCTGTCGACCAGTCAAGATGTAGCAGAGGCCATCAAATCAGGCTTCAAATATCTGCGTTTAAATGGGCCGATATTTTCCGTCAAGTTGCTTGTAGATTCGGATCTGGCGGCGATTCAAATTGAAAATACGTTAGAGGTGGGCGACTTGCTGCCTTTTTGTAGTGAGTATTTTCTCAGCTCTGTTGTGTCTCTGTTTAAAGAACTGACCGGAGAGCCACTTTCAATAAACCAATTGTCGTTACCTTATGCGCCACCCAATTACGCAGAGCGATATCAAAGCCGTTTCGATTGCCCTGTGCATTTCAAGCAAAGGATGTGTGAGCTGCGCTTTGATGCTTCCGTTTTATCGCAACCTTTGCTGACTCACGATGCGACCACGTTAAAACGCTACCTTGCTTCTTGTCAGTCGATAGTTGAGACATTGGATTCTGAACATCTACTGACAAATCAGATCAAAACGATCTTCTATCAAACCGCGGCCAGTGTCCCCAGTATTGAACAACTTGCTTACGAGTTCGGCTGTAGCTCTCGAACATTAAGACGAGACTTAACTACTCAAGGTTCGAGTTATCAAACATTACTTACCGAGGTTCGCGTCGAGTTAGCCAAAGAGTTGTTACTCGGCACTGCAATGAGTATCGATGAAATTGGCGAAAGGCTAGGGTATAGCGACCCCGCTAATTTCAGACGAGCATTCAAAAGCTGGCTAAATAAAACACCGGCGCAGTTTCGTAAAGGCCTCATTTAATCTGGTTATAACTATTGTCTCTCTTTATTTCCTGAAGAACTGCTCACGAAATTCAGTTACTTGTTGTTGATAGTAACAGTTCCATTCCTGAGTATCCCAATTGGCATGACTTGCAGAGCGTTGAGAGTCTAAGCTCGATTTTAATTGATCAAGTTGGTCGTGATAAGTCATCACCGTCTGTTGTTGTTGAGCTACTTGTTGTTCACGCACAGCGATATTATCGGCCTGTTCGGCATCTAAATATGTCTCTTGAAGTTCAGCCTTGATAGTCGCTAACTCGGCAGAGCTGTAGCTGTTTGGCAGTAATGAAACAGCAAGCTCGTATTTTTGATCCGGAGTATCTGCGTTTAATGTTCCTGTTTTACTTTCCCATTCCGAGATCAAATCTTGGTAGTGCAAGACAAACTCACTGGGCTCAACTTCCTCAAGCGTGTTTGATCTGAGCGTAAAGTCCAGATGCGCAAATTGATCGGCAAATAGCTGGTGGGCTAACTCTCCCCAAACCTCTTGTGTTGACTGCTTAAACAGCTCAACACGCGCTTCCAAAGAGTCAACGGATTCAAGTGGAATTGTGCTTTCCCTTAGTTGCCAATCAGCAGAGAGCTTCGGGTATTCACTTAACAGTTCAAACCATTCTATCGGCAACTCAGTTTTCAACTGTGCGAGTTGTTCAGTGCAATTACCCACCTGTTGGCAAAGCGTCCAAAACTCATCGAGTTCCTTTAGTAACGTCTTACATTCAAGTTCAGTTAGGTTTTCTGCATACGCTTTTCTGTGCAGATTTTCAGTTTGGACTTGTTTACCTTGCGAAACGCGATTGTCTGAAAAGCTTGCCGTATTTGATGTGGGACCATTGTCATCACTCGTTTTAGAATCGTGCTTTTTTGCTTCTGTGTGTTGGACAGAGGATTGCAGTGTTTCAATCGATTTTGATGACCATGAGTAGCCAACAATGCTCGTCACCGCGACGAGCATTAAGATTAATATAACTCGATGCATTATCTGTTCACCGCGCTACTTGATGACAGCACTAACAGGGAAGTGGTCTGAAAGGTTGTAGTGTTTCCATAACTCACTGCTTGTTGATCTTGGGATATCCACGCGATTGTCGTTATGAGCTTTAGCTGCATATTCCGAGCTCACTACCACATAATCGAGATACTCAACGTTCTCACCACCCGACATAGGTTCACCCGCAAAGTTGTTGATGCGTGGGTCAAAAGTAGAAGCGGTATAACCTGAATACTCAGGCTCAGCAGCTTGCAGGTTAGCGAACATCTGTTGGTAGTCGTCTGGGAACTTCAGCTTGTTCACGTTGAAGTCACCGCTGTAAATAACCGTTTCTGAGGTTGGTATTTCCAGTGATTGAGCAAGCTGACGCATCTGTTTAAATTGGCGCTGTCGGTAGTCACGAGCGGTATCGGTATCAAATGATGCTGTATGAGTACCAAATACGTGGTAAGCCTGGCCGTTTTTGATGACTTCAGCGTAATTCACGCCCTTGTCTGCGAAGCAGTCCGTTCCGGTGCAATCAGGAAAAACGTACTGTGCTTCGTTGACGATAGGATAACGGCTCACAATGATCACGCCGCCGTCATAGATGTTGATGCCATCTTTATCGAGCATCTTGGTTTGGTAAGGATACTCTTTCGCTAGTTCACGCAGGAACTCATCTCGTCCGTTGGCAAACACTTCTTGAAGCGCCAATACGTCGTAGCCCTTAACGTATTGAGGGATGAGGTCGTAACGATCACCGATGTGCGAAGCGATAGCGGGTAGAGCCCAAATGTTGTAGGTCATCACTTTCAGTGTGTTGGCATCCGGTTCGGGCTGCTCATCCACTTTTTGTGGGGTGATGGTGTAGTAAATATCATCGTAGCGAGCGGTGTTATCAGCTTTGAAGGCAAGTTCAGTATTCACATCAAAAGCATCGGTTGAATTACGATGAATATTACGATCATCATGCAGTGTTAAGTCGACGTCTGCTGCGCTCAATCCGTGTTGCAGTGTTGAGTTGTACCAATGTCCTTCCATGGTTTGATTAAGTGTGACGCTCTCCCCAATAGAATTTGAGACTACTGTGTCAAACTCGTATGTCTTACCGGACTTCACGCCTGTCCAGCGGTTGAAACTGATCAGCTTTTTGGTTTCCCACGGGCCAATTTGTTCAACATGTTGCTGCCACTCATCACCGAACTGAAGTAGGTCGGTACCAGTATGATTGGTTTGAATCGTCATCACTTGGTTGGTGTTGTTGGTCAGGTACACATCGGTATCTGCAATAGCTGAGGTTGAGATGAATGAAGCTGATGCAAGTAATGCACTCAGGCAAGTCCATTGAGTTTTCATTTTCACGTTATCCTTACTGATTGGTTTAAAGAATAACGTAGTGAAGAGTTATGACATTGGAGTTATAACTCTATCAGAATTATCCAAATATTAGATATATGCCATGGTTTTATAAATTCAATTACTCATTGATAATTAACATATTGCTTTGTCGGAATGATAAGTGATACGCGCGCACGCTAACAAACAGAGGAACGATTTGGATTTGAGGCTAAGTCACTAGTGGGGTGTTTTCGTGGAAATCATAGGTCGAGAAATAATCAGAAATGGATGCTGTGAATCACGATAAGGGATAACGCTAACCGCCTTGCTCTATCAGCATAAATTTTGCCATTGTTGAGTAAACAGATTCCTCAAAAACAGGTATGATAGTGTCGTTTTTAATCCTGAACTGGGAAAGTCATGGCAAAGTTAACACTCCAAGAGCAAATGCTTAAAGCTGGCTTGGTAAATGAGAAAAAATTAAAGAAGGCGAAGAAGGGCTCTAAAAAGTCTCGCGTTCAGTCTCGTGAAGCAAAAGCGGCAGCAGAAGAAACTAAACTGGCGCAGCAAGCGAAAGACAAAGAGTTAAACCAACAGTTGAAAGAACAACAGTTGAGCAAAGAAATTAAAGCTCAAGTGAAGCAACTGATTGAGATGAACAAGATCGAACAGAAGAATGGTGAGATCAAATACAACTTCACCGATGGTACGCTAGTTAAATATCTTTACGTAGAAGATCTGACTCAAAAGCAACTCAGTAAAGGTATTCTAAGTATCGCGCGTCAAGGCGAAAGCTATGTTGTTATCCCTACTGCGGTAGCGAACAAAATCGCGATGCGTGACGAAGAATCTATCGTTGATACTCAAGCTTCAAGCTCAGATGAAGTAGACGAAGATGACCCGTACAAAGACTTCGTGATCCCAGATGATCTAATGTGGTAGCCCTCGATTAAACCATTATCTAATTCGTCAATTACTTGTGGCGTTGAAGAAGTATCAAAAGCCCCGATGTGTCTTACATCGGGGCTTTTTCAATGTTGGCAACTGCATAGAATTATTTACGGGCTCATCTGAACCGCTCGTGTCTCTATATTTGAGAAAAAATTCATTGCCAGTGTCTCACTTATGACCGCTTTACTGGTAAGTAGCTAAGTAGCTAAGTAGCTAAGTAGCTAAGTAGCTAAGTAGCTAAGTAGCTAAGTAGGTAGGTTACCGACTAAGGCTTTGGCCAGCTAATCGGCAACAATGTCTGCGATGTCGAAAGTTGAGTCTTGTTGGTTGTTTTTAAGTTGATGATATTCGAGCTGATATTGCTCATAGCCATCAAAATAGCAGTCGCCGATTTCATTGCGTGGGCAAATTTGTACATCGTCTCTTGCGACCAGTTCAGTTGAACAAGATGGGCAGTGTTTCATAGATCCTCCTGATGGAATCCCAGTGTATAACCGGCCCCATTAACTCAAACTTTTGTTTCGTTGTGATTTCATTTTTAAGTCAGTGTGGAATGATTCAAAGCCTGATGTTTTAGACGTGATTGAGTGAGTCTGGTGAACCGAAGAGAAAGAAATCAAGAACAATTCAGTTAAGTAAAATCAAGCCCAAAGCGAGTGCTGTGGGCTTGGAAGAGTCATTGTTGCTATCGTAAGCTCATAGACAGGATCTTAAGGCAGGGCTACCGCATGAGTGCCTAGTTTTTCACCACCTGACTAAAACCAGCATTTAATA
>NZ_OSDX01000101.1:0-11653 GCF_900382755.1 Vibrio sp. Evd11 | reverse complement strand
TGTGATCGTCAAATCGATCATAATTTTGATTAAAAAACGCTCACGATCTCACCCTGGATGAAGGGTATTTTTTGATGTGGTGAATACCGAGCCTATTTTTAGGGTTCTATTATGCTGATATAGAGCTTCTTACTCACTGCGTGAGCGTGTTCTCTACTCGTCGCACAGCGACTCATGATAAACTGATTTTAGTTTATCTCCTTTATAAATAATATTATTGTGGTTGTATCATGAAAATAAAAACAATCTTCGTTTTTCTCATTCCATTCCAAGCGTCTGCTTTTTGTTTTGATGAGGCAGGGTATCATTACAATGTCTCTCCAAACTTGCTCAGAGCGATTGCACGCGTTGAAAGTAACTTAAACCCTAATGTTATCAATGAAAATAAAAATAGCCGTGGTGAAGTGGAGAGTCGTGATTATGGTCTGATGCAAATTAATTCAAGCTGGTTCAACAAGCTTTCGGATTTTAATGTGAATGACCAGAATATTTATGAGCCGTGTTTTAACGTGTCATTAGGTGCATGGGTATTAAGTTCTAACTTTGCCAGTCATGGCTATAACTGGAACAGCATAGGCGCATATAATGCGGGTTTCTCCAAACGTACCGAAACCGCCAGAAAAATATACATCCAAAAAGTCCAATCTGTTTATTATTCCGAAAAAGTTAAATAACCATTACCGCACCATTATGGTGCAGTGATGGTTGTCATTTTCTCTTCCTTCCCTCTCTTCGCTCCTACGTCTGACCCTTCTTGCTGCTCTCTATTCAGTCGCCATAGATCCGGCTTTTTATCTTTCCCTAGTCAAATGTTCTCAAGTTAACCCACCTCAAGCTGATGAAGCTATCCTGACCTTTTACTTTCTCAGAAAGTCACCACACACCACGGCGCATTGATTCCAATGCGGATGGTTGTCTGTTAATAATATAATGACAATAAAAACAAAAAATTATATTTAATGATAAAGGGGGGAGTAGAGTGTAAAAAATTTTCAAAATCTCAACTAATTAGCCGCTGAAATCGTATTTAAAAATATGTTAAATGTATTTAATATCCATTTAACCCATGCATGGTAAGGTTTACAGGCTATTTGATTTGAAAGTGAGTGTATTTGTATTTTATTTCAATTTAGCCCTTTTCTGGCTTTGTTTGTGAGCGATTGTTAGGTTGTGATAATATGGTATCGTATTTAAATGTACATTAAATCGTATTAACCCAATTTGGTGGGAGAAAATCTAAAAATGGCCAGAAGCACAGTATTACAAGCCACAATCAAGGGGCCGCTAGAGCAAGATTTTCGCCAGTTTAAAAAGAGAGAGGGTTTAACTGATGCTGATGCGATTCGTCAGCTTTTGACATTGGCATTGCGTATTAAACTGAATGACAGTGATGATGAAAGGCCGTCGAACCGTGAGTTGATGGAAGAAACGTATCGTAGAGTTAGGCAGGTACAAGGCGTGCTAAATTTAAATTTAGCACATAGCTTTGATGGGGAGAGTTATTATAAGAACAAAGCCGACTCTATTGAGCAAAGAAAATCCAACACCGCTTTGGTTGATAAAAGTGTCGACGAGTATCTTGAAGGCGAAAAAAAGGGTAGCCACTGGCTACCCTTATATTATCGCTCTAACTCTCTGTCGATTTCTTTTTCTTCCCAATGGCTCTCTTTCTCTGAGCGATTCAATGCCATCTCTTGTTGAGGTGAATATTCTTTTGGCTCAAAGTGGTCGAGTGATTGGCTGTCGGTTTCTTTTTTCTCATTATAGTTGAGGGTGTCTAATTCGCTCTCTTGATGAGAAGTGTGCGTCTCATTTAATTCAATGTTATGTGCGCTGTTATCTCGCTCTAATTTGTTAATGCACGATTTGATGTCCTCTTTAAGGTTGTCTTCTGACATAAATTGAATGTCTCGTCCATTAAATTTCTCGACAATTTTTTCAATGTTGTTGTGGTTTAAATCGTGATTTCCGTGGTTTAATACAATAATGATGTTCTGCCTCAGTTCGTCGGTAGAAATGTTTTGAATGTCGTTCTTGTGATTGACATTAATAATATCAATCTGCCCTTGAGTTTGGTCTCGAATTAAAAAAGAGTTTTCAATTGAGGTACTGATGATGGTGGTATTTAAATTCTCCCCTTGATGAAAGTGTGTTAATTGTTTGGATTTTGTCCCTAGCGTTCTAGGGTTGATATTTAGGCTTTTTTCTTTATTTCCTTGAATGTCTAAATAGGTCACTTCAATGGCTTTGGTTTCGCCTTCTTTATTATGAATATTGGTTAGCATTGCAGGGTGAAGGGATTTGTCTTCGGATGAATACACCGCAGGGTGAAATTTAACATGGTGATTTTCAATGTTATTCACACCGAGCTTGTTTAAGTACGTTTGCGCCAAGGTGCCATCCATTGGCAGGCTTTGGCTAATGTACTCTTTGGCTCTTTCTTCAAACTGCGCAATATGCCTTGGGGTCGTGTTGAGTAATTTTTCATGTTTGCTGTTTTCCTCCAGTTGGTAATTTTCTGGAGCGTTGAGCATCTTGTGTGCTTCATTCATGGCCTCTTTGTAGCTTATTGCCTTATGGTTCATCATAAGGTTAATCAAGGAGCCTTTTTCGCCTGTCGTGTAGTCTTTAAAATAACCACGGTACTCTCCGGTCAGGGTGATTTTGAGGGCGGATTGACCAAGACCAAAGGTTAAGTAATCACGGTCTGATTTAGATTGGTTAGGCTTGCCTAATAACTGCATAGCAAGACTTTCCGTGTATTTTGGTAGCTGCGTATTAATGTGCTCCCTAAATTGGTTGTAGTTAAAGTCACCCATTTTATTTTGGAATCGAACGTCCTCAGAAGGGAGGGCATTGCGGTTAAAGTAAGTGGTGTCTTTGGGTGGGATTTGGCTGATGGTTTCTATCGCACTGGCTTTATGACTTTCTTTGGATAACCAGCTTTTGAGCAGTTGCTTTGTGTTGTCGGTATAGAGCCGAATGTGCTGGCTGGCACGGGTGACATCGATACCAGCCCGTCTCAGGTTCGTCAGTGCGGCTTTGCTTTGTATCGCGCTAATGACGTGGGGATAAGAGGCCCCTTGCGCCATGTCTGCAGTTCGACTGTAAGCGTAGTCCCAATGCCCATCTTTAAGCGCGTTGGGGTTAATGATGAGCTTTTGTCCTGTTTTTGATTGCGCTTTGATGCCTTCCTCATTGGCTTGCGTGATGCGGTATTCGACGTTGGCTTTGATACCGCGGTCTTTATCGGTAAAGCGGGTGATGATTTTATCGCCTGTTGAGAGTGGCTTTTCTGACGTAGAGAACAGGGTGGTGAAGCGGTGATCACGGTTGCGCGGTAAGAATGGCCTAGTCTTACTTGTCGCCGCGTCTTGAAGTGTCACCACGCCATGCTCTGAATCCACGTGAGTGATTGTCGCGTACTCGCCGGGTCTGGTGCTCAGTATCAAGCCTTTTTGATAGGGCATCATGGTCGTGAGCTCTTCACCCGTGGCGCCGATTGAGCGTAGCCGAGTTGCGATGACGTTCTCTTTGCCTAACTCACTCTTTTTCATCAAACCGACACGGATGTGTTCGGTGATGGTGTCTCGCTCCTGGTTGGTGTACGCGATAATCAATGTGTTGTCTCGCGTTTCGGGGGTGCGCTCTAAATAGTCTTTGGCGACTACGTAGGGCAGCTTCTCTGTGGCGGTGAGCTGCGCTCTGCGTCGGTCTTTGTCGTTTTCATTCAGCGTAGAAATGACATGTTGGCGGTTGCCTTGAGTATCAGGGGCTTGCTGCTGGAGTTTATCTAGGGCGCTCTGTGGCTGCTTATCAATGGTGTTTTGCTGTGCATTGTGCAGGGTGTCATTTTGTGGACGTACCATATCGGTCATGTAAGCGGTCTCGATGCGGCCTTGGCTTATGGCCAGCTCAAAGGGTTTACCGGCACTGAGTGATAAAAGCTGCTCTTTATCGCCCAATTTGGCTGTTTTGGACTGACTGTCATTGACCAGCTTTGTGAACTCATCGGCTTGCTTGTTGCTGACCATGGAGCTTTCATCGAGAAAGAACAAGGTATGTTGATAGTCACTGGCTTCTCGATTGCCTTGTCGGATGTCAGAGAGCAAGCTTTCCAGTGTTTGCGCTTTCACGCCTTTGCTTTCTAGCTCTGCAACCGCGGCGTGCGTGGGCGCAAGACCGATGACGCTTTGCTCTGGTTGCTGGCTGGCTTCTTTCACTAACTGGATAAGTTCAATGTTCGATTCAAGCAGGGTGGACTTACCTGTACCGGCTAATCCTTGGATGGCCACAAAGCTGTCCTTGGTGGTCGAGATAAGGGTGATGGCGTCCTTTTGCCCTTGGGTTAGGCGAGGCTTGGTATCGAGAAAGTCTTGCACCTGCTTAGGCGTCGCAAAAGGCTGATGTTGGTCTTTACCCTCAGTGATGTTTTGCAAGATACGCTTTTCAGTCTCTAGCGCGGCTTGCGTCGTCCAGCGTGTGCCGTGACTGTACTCAGCAGAGAGGGTGTCGCTGCGTTTCGTTAGCTCTGTTTCAACCTGCTCTTTGGTCATAGAGCCTCCGGCTTCTTCAAAGGCGTAACGCACCGCTTCCACCACTAACGCTTTTTGGCTAAACGCCGCTTCTCGCTCTGAGAGGTGGTTCAGGGCAAAGCTGACCGCTTTTTCGATGAGTGGGGCGTTTTGCGCTTTGGTTAGTGCTGACAGTGCCTGACTGACATCCTGCTTTAGCAAATCTTGGGTGGCGTCGTTTAGGTAGCGGTCGTTGACATTTTGCGTCTGCAACACTCGCTCGATTGCCGAAGGTGAGACCTGTTCTTTTTCGAGTGCGCTTTGGGCTTTGTCTGGTTTGTCGGTGAAGATATCAAGGCGCTCTGTTTTTTCGGTCAGGTCGTTTATCAGGGGCTTAGATAAGGTAAACGCTTTGCCTGACAGCAAGGTATGGGCTTTTTGTTCAATATGGTGGGCGCCGTGAACATAGTCGTATTGCAGCGGCGCGTCTTTTAGGCTCTCTAAGTTTACGCGCTGCGTTTGACCTTTGCTCTCAAGCGTGAGGCTCTCTTTGTCAGTGCGCGTGACAAGGTAATTTTGATTGGCGTCCAAACCGGCCGGGAAGTGTTTGCCTAACGTACGAAGACGTTCGCCTTGGGCGATGTTGAGACTTTGCGGTTTACTGATTTGCATCTTCATGCGCTTAAAGGTGCGACTGGACGGGTCAAAGGTGTGTGACTGTCCATCGCGTTTGCTGAGTGCGGTCATGGTGTTGCTCTCTTTATCGATACTGGCGATGACAAAGCTCTGAGGTTTGTTTTTCTCCCAGTGGGAGAGTGTCATGCCTGGTTTGTAGTGTTGAACGAGGGGTTGTTGCGCTTTGGAGAGGTGGTGAGGGGTTTGAATGAATAGGGTGGTTTCGTGTCTGGCGAGGGCGCCGGTATTTTTGAGCTGGCCCCGTATCGCTTCGGTTAACCGCCGCTGCTCGACGCCGGAGGTGGCAATCACTTGCGTGTTGGCTTTATCGGGGAGGTCGGCGTACACCCGCGCTATCCTATCGGTGTCATTGTCATGCAGTTTCACGTTGGTGTTGCTGGCTCGCTTACCAACCCAAGAATGACTCTCCACATTGCCTTTTTGATACAGCGAGATAGCGTTATTGGTTTTAAATCCCTGACGGCTTGATACGCGATTAAGCATCACCACTTTACTGCTCGATTGTTTGGCTTTATCGGTGAGGGCTAACAATTCATTCGCGCTCATCTTATTGGCGTCATCGATGAGCAAGACGTCTTTATTGGTCAGCGGCGTATCGCTTTGCAATAAGCTGTGGGTGGTGTGGCGCTGCTCTGGTGAGAAGGTATTGGCTATCCACGCGACAAGCGTTTTGCTTTGTCGCTGTAGGCTCTCCATCCCTTCCGCTTTTGTTTTGGCGCTTTGTGAGACGAACTGGACGCGTTTACCACTGTGATTGCCTACATTGAGTAGCAGCTGCGCAATATCTTGTGATGAGCCATGCACATTCACCACGTGGAACTGTTTGGTGGAGTGGCAAAGGTCGGTAAGCATACGTTGCTGACTTTTAGGAATAGCGAGCTTGTCTAGGACTTTGGGTGCAACGTGGGTACGCATGTGATGTGCCCGACCTTGGGTGCTGTCGATAAGTGCTTTTTCATTATCAATTAAGCCTTTGGTGGTGTATTGCCCTTTCTCTGCCAGAGGGATAAGCGTCCCTTCTTTTATCCATTGGTCTGCCACCGCTTTTAGGTCAATGGCATTGGCTTGAATACCGCCTTTGGTAAATTCTGAGGCTGCCCGTTCAATGACTTTTTCCAGTTGCAGGGCGGTGCGGTGTTGACCAAGGTGCTCGATGGCACGCTCAAAGGCGTCTTGGGCGATGTGCTCAGGATGATGGGGCTGCTTGGCGATTTGCAGTGCATGTTGCACTAAGGTTTCGGGGTTAAATCCGGCGGCTTTCGTCTGCTGTTGCCATTTGGCATTGAGGGCGGAGTCACTTTCATAGGTTTTGGGTTTTCGAGTGTCGAGGTTTGCTACGTCTTTCGCAGCGCGGGAATCAACACCGAAGTCTAAGGCTTGTTGGTTGATTTGCTGCGTTCGAGTAGAGAAGGTGTCGATGAGCACTTGAGGTACTCCCTCTACATCAAATTGCCCGTTGCCGACGCCTCGCGTTGTATAGCCTAATTCTTGCGCCTCTTTAGCCAATTGACTCTGATATAAGATGCCGTAGTATTTTTGGAAGTTGTAGATGCGTTCTCCAGTACCATTAATTACCCCGCCTTTTTGTTTGATGCTGGAAGCCAGTGTGCGCAAGACGCCTTCTTGGTCGCGAGTCATATTAGCGGCAAGAGAGTGGGAGTGGATTTGTGGATCGTTTTCACGGCTGGTCTTATGGAGAATAACCGCAAAGGCCATGTTTTCGGTGTTGGAGAACTCACGTACGCCGTCTTTGTTAATCGATACGTTTTGCGCTGCATCTTTTTCTAATTGAGATAGCGCAAATTTAACCGCATTGGTATGTGCGTCAATAAGGCGAGTATCGCCTCCAACAAGTGCCAGTGTGCTTAATCTTTTTGGTGCTGAAAAAGTTAAATCAAAACCTGATTTATGGTCATCACGCTTACCTTTGATAGTCTCGTCACCGAGGTGCCCAGATAAGACGGATTCTAGTGTTTTTTGGTCAACAGGCTTACCAAGCAATCCTGCTTCTTCGGCGAGTTTGCCGTGCCAAAAGCTGTTTGGCTCAGTGCTCTTTTCTTTAAGGTAGTAGTTGTCGTTGTTGTCTTGCTCAAGAGATAGGGTGGACTGGTTTAAGTCTTGCTCTTCTTTTAGGTAATACCCCGCTGCGCCCGCAGCAGATTTTAGGGGGCTGATGGAAAGCATGAGTTTGTCCTTATGCAGTTTGAGTGGTGAAGTGTTAATCGAGTGGATTGAGAGCCAGTTTCACTAGATGGTGAGAATGCGCATGGGTTCCTTAGGTGGAAGTTTGGGGTATATTGAGGTGGGTGTTCTACGCATCAGTATTAGGAGTCACGCAATGTTTAGTTTTCTCAAGCGAAAACCAGAAAACCCATTAAAGTTTTATAATGAAATCCCTTTGGTCGAAAATGGTGTTACCAAACCGGGGAAGCTGTTTGTTATTGAACAACAGTTGATGAAGGAATTTATTGTTAGAGCGTTAGATGATAATAAAGTTAGGCGTGGCGGTGTCATCAATACATTTGAAGGACCTTATGCTGATGAAACCGATTTTCGCATCCAATTGGACTTTGAACGTGCTTTTGACTTATTGACAAAGCAAAAAGAAATGAGAAGTTGCAATCCATTTTTTCTGCCTGAAAAACCTTCTTTTCAGCTTGGGGCTGTTGATATTGTCACATTCCCTTTTCATCATGCTTTGGTTTCTAACATCGATATAGCAAGTAACACATCTGAAATTCTGTGGAGAATAAATAATAATTTGGTAAATCAGTTTTTACCTCATAACTATCGCAATTTAGGGGCTCTATCTGTTTTTCATTTTAATGAGGAGCCAATAGATGACGCCCCTATTCACAATATCTTCTTGTTTGAGGAAAAGGTGACCGACGAGTTTAATCGTCAATATAAGACTATTGTAAATTCATCATTGCTCCCGATTTATGTTGATGTGGACAGTTCTGTTATGGATGACAGATATGTTTATCAAGAGAGAAGAAAAGAGGATGGTCCTCCTTTTAATCTAGAGTTGATAACAAAGGCTCTTTTTTCATAGTTGTAAATGTTTCGTTATTGAACCATAAATTCAAGGGTTATATTTCTATTGAATAGCAAAACGCGCACCGTTTAATCGTCCTTGACGCACCAATTCACATCTTCTTAAAATTAGAGCGTCTCATTACGTGTTGATAGTGATAACAGAGATTTGAATTTGTCTTTGATTGACATGGTGATGCTCCTTATACAACGTAAATTACCGCTAGCAGAAAAACTGAGCGGTAGTCAGGACGAGAGGCGGAGTTTAAAAGCCTTGCAATGGCAAGGCTTGTGGCGGTCTAGTGATTAGTGGTTATCGTAAGGTTCTAGGGTGTAGCCTCTATGGTGCGTGCGTTGGATTAACCTTTTAGCGTCTCTATAAGTCAGCACGAGATGTCGCCAGTCGTTGCCGTCGAGCATATCAAGAACAAAGAGTGGTTCAGGTTGTTTTTTAGGTGGTGTGTTTTGGTGAGTGTTCGGTTTTTTTTACTCGCGCGCTATGTTGGCGCTTGTGTTGGGCTCTTGGTTTCATAATCACTTTCCATTGTTGAGGAAACAACGTAAGGCAAGAAAGAAAAGCGGCATAGATTAGTATGCCGCTAGCTAAATAAATTGAAAAATGGGAGCTTTTCAAGATTAAGCTTGAAATTACACTGGAAGCAATGTGAGCAATGTCGTTTGAGTTATAGGAAGCCCATAATTCACATTCAGATATCCCCTCCAGAGTGTTTTTTAAGTTCCTCAAAACGTAATGACTATTCATTCCACCATTTCTCCCGAGTCCATTTCGATATCTTGAGATATCGCCGACTCTTCAAGCTCTTGCTGCGCTCGCTCTTTATGGTCACTGTCTGATTTGAGCTTTTCGGCCTCCTTGCTGGCTAACGCTTTGACCGTCTCACTTCGTTGTGCTTGTTGGATTTGGTCGGTTTCCAGCTTCATCTCTTCCGGCGTTTCAAACTGCTTGGCTTGGATTTCGGTGAGTGCATTACGCTCTTCTTCGTTGAGGAGCATACCCGGGGCGACACACTCAAAGTAAATCGCTTTTTGATACGCCTTGGTCATGGCGGGCGATGGGGTGTAATTACGTTTGATAAAGGCCGGTGTCACATCTCGCATTTTATCAAAGTGCAAATCCAGTTGAGTGATAAAGCTGCTTCCTGGTACGCGAAGGTAACATTGCAAATCATCCATGGCTTGGATTTCACTGCTAGAGATAACGGGTCGTGTCACCGTCTGGTGGCCAATCGATACCCCATCACGCAGTGCATTTGCACCGTAAGAAATGTGTTCTCTTGAGACCTCCACTTCTTGCTCCCCCAAATCTTTGGATGAGATTTGTGCCATCTGCGCTGATGGGGCGCGAAAGTAAAAGCGAGAGTTGAGTAAATCAAAAATAACGTCCGCGGTATTTTTTCCGTAGGTTTTCACGAGCTGAGCATAAGACTGTAGACCAATCACATAACAGCCCCCAAACTTACGCACTTCTGAAATGATGTTATCAAGCTCAGGCAGTTTATGCAGACTCGGCATCTCATCCATAATCACCCAGATACGGCGGTCTTCATCGTCTTTGAGTCCCAAAATAGCGTTAGAGGCAATGGCAAGCCAAGTCGAAATCAAAGGACGTAGTGAGGCGTGTTGCTGTGCGTTACTCGATAAAAATAAAAAGCCTTTTTGTTGATCATCTTGTACCCAATCGGTGATGGAAAACGGTTTGCGTTTGGGT
Organism: Vibrio sp. Evd11; assembly: GCF_900382755.1. Classification (NCBI taxonomy): domain Bacteria; kingdom Pseudomonadati; phylum Pseudomonadota; class Gammaproteobacteria; order Vibrionales; family Vibrionaceae; genus Vibrio; species Vibrio sp. Evd11. Next base: position 1,678 of record NZ_OSDX01000101.1, on the reverse strand, counting down.
TGACCTTGACCGTCTTTCTCATCCAGTCCATCTAAAAAGCGTAGGCTCTTAATGTAAGTGGCCAACACGGACTTAATCGAGATAGCGGTCTTTTTGATGTCCTTGGAGACCAAAGATGCCGATTCTGTACCCTGCAGGAAATTACCCAGAGTTTCGAGTTCAGACGTGAGTATCAGGCCGAGAAGCCTTGCGGTTGAACAGGGCTTGTCATCTTGACTCATACGATACGAAGCACTAGAAAAAATAGTACGGGCGGAATCCACCCAGAACGGGTCACCTTCACCATGTTGCGGGATAAGCGCGTTCGCAATGTTTTCAAAATCAGGGCCATCCTTAGCATCACACCAGACGTTCCAATTGGCGCAGCGTTCATCAAAGGGATTGAGTAAGGTATCTTGGGTAGGGTCAAAGAACTTACTGGTAAAGGTGCAGCCTTTATCATAAATAATGGCTTTATCTCCACGTTTACGTATCCAGCGTAATAGTTTACGAAGCATGACGGATTTACCTGCCCCTGTGGTGCCGTCAATGAGCATATGTTGAACTTCAAACTCATGTTTAAACAAGGCCTGTCCATCCACTTTGAAATCAGAAATCCGTCCGTTTCCTACGCCCTGTTTTTTGAGTTTCTTTGCCCGTTTTTTAAATCGTTAGTGAGCACCTTGGGCTCGGCGTATTGAAAGCCTCGGATGTGAAAATCTTCGCTTTGTTTTTCGCCTTGTCGTTTAAAGAAAGTCATGGCGAGCATTAAGATGGTGAAAGCAATACAGATGCCAATCAAAAAGTTGATTTGTATTTGGCGTATCACGTTATCGTAGAGATTGATGAGTTGGGGGTTGTCCAGTTGGGAAGCGAGCGTGCCGATGTAGCGTTTCCCGCTCCAGAACGTCGTGACTTCGCTGTTAAGATCGTGTCCAAGGCTGGCATAGATATGATTGCGCCAGTAGTAGAACACAGACCAAAAGGCGTTATCAGGAGCGCGTAGCCAGGTAAGAACGCCAGTGAGCGCTATCACCGACCAAATGGCGGCGTAGACTAAGGTATTGTTGACTTGAAAGAACATCCGAATGGAGTGAAAAGTAATTTGTCCGCCACGGGTGAAGTGGTTGCCGGACGTGCGTTTAGGTCTAGGCATCGTGGTTCCTTGTGAGTGAAATGGAGTACTTTTTTAGATAATTACCTGCGTATGCAGATGAACGGGTTTAGACTGAATGGTTGTTGGCTAATGGTCTTGCTGTGCAGGGCTCTGATATGAAAAAATTTACGCATGCCGAAGGTAAGTCACGGATGTTCACCTCTCCGACGGGGTGGGGGCTAGAGCCTCGACATGCAGGAAAAGCTTGGGTGGTTTATTTCCTTGCGCTGATAATCCTCACGGTCTCGAACGTGGTCAGCGTTATGCTCGAAACCTTCAAAGCAATCCTGATTACTATTTTTAAGAAGAAAAGCGAAATTGGCCTCTGTGTAATAGAGGTGGTGAGCTTTATGTTGGTGATGGGCATCACCGGACAGTGATTGGTCGAGTGTTTTTGGAAACGAATGGCTTTGAGCTTATGAGTAAAAATGTCCTCGTTGCTTATTGCGCTGGGCGGTAATTTATCGTAGTCGTATTTAGACTCGTAACATGATGTATGGAATCCACTCCCTCCTTAGCAATCTAGACTTAGGATAGTGAGAA
>NZ_OSDX01000102.1:0-10141 GCF_900382755.1 Vibrio sp. Evd11 | reverse complement strand
CACAACGGTATGCTAAGAACAAAAATGCCGTTCACTCTTAAGTGAACGGCATTACAGCCAATGGCTGCTCTTTTTTATTGCTCGGTACTATGCTGAATCGAGCTTAAGGCATTTCTGCATAAAGTGGGACTTACAGTGCTGCAAGCGCCGCTTCGTAGTTTGGCTCTTCAGTAATCTCTGCAACCAACTCGCTGTGTGTTACCACACCTTTTTCATCAACAACGACAACAGCGCGTGTTGTTAGGCCTGATAGTGGGCCTTCAGCAATCGCTACGCCGTAGTCTGATGCGAATGCAGGAGAACGGAAAGTTGAGGCGTGTTGAACGCCTTCAATGCCTTCTAGTTCGCAGAAGCGACCCGCAGCAAACGGTAGGTCAGCAGAAATACAAACAACAACCGTGTTCTCAAGCTCTGCCGCTTTTGCGTTGAACGTACGTACGCTCGTTGCACAAGTTGCTGTGTCGATGCTTGGGAAGATGTTTAGAACCACTTTCTTGCCTGCAAGAGAAGCAAGAGTCAGTTCAGAAAGATCGCCTGCAGTTAGTGCAAAGCTTGGTGCTTGTTCGCCAGTTTGTGGGAATGTGCCAGTTAGCGGTACAGCAGCGCCTTTGAAGGTAACGTGTGACATGAATTTGTCCTTAATTTAATTATGGTTATGAAACTAGTTGAGCCTAGTAAGACTTACGTTACTCGGAAGTGGTTAAGAAGTGAATGGTTTAAATGTCAGAATTGTAATCAAAGGTCTTTGATTTATTTGAGGTGAGACGACAGATAAAGAAAAACCCCGAGAGCTTGCGCTCATCGGGGTCTATAGTCTTACTCGCAGCAATCCGGCTACTAAGTGTGCTCCATGCATCAAATCCATGATAGTGTGCTGTTATCCTTCAGCGTATTCCTTTCGTCGCCTTCCTAGCGGTGTCCTTGATCTTATCCTGATCTGCCAACAATCCTCGTTAGCGCGCGTCACTTGTTCCTTGAGCGGTGTCCTTTACATCATCCTGATGTTCAGTCCTTTCCTCGTCCAGAGGTGTCCATTGTCTTTCCTTAGTAGCAACCATCCTAGTTACTATTGCGTCCATTCAATGTCCATTTCGCTATCCATGCCGATTATTCATCCTGAGTAATCGAATCTTCATCCTGAAGATAACCAAGTCCTTGGCGTTTCCTGTTCCGTGTCAGCATCCTTCCGACACCATTCATATTACCGATTCCTTATTTATCAGCAATGGTGCATAAGCGAATTTCTATATAATTATTTGAATGATAAATGTACGTATCGTTTCATTTCAATTGGTTACGGTATCGAGGTGACTAATTTCGTCATCAAATATCGATATTTACTCACTGCCTTGTGAGAGATCTCGCACAAGGCAGTGAGTAAAAAGGGAGGATTATTCCCTACTGACCAATGGCTGCACCTTCACGACGAGGGTCTGCAGCGCCTTCTAGGCCGTCTTTTGTGAGACGAATCGCGTGTAAGCCGGAGTTAAGATCGCGAATGTTGACCTCAAATCCCATCTTTTCTAGCTCAGGTTTGAAGTTTTCCGCCGATGTTCCTTTTTCCAAATCTAAGGTCCCGAAGCGGTTTAGGAAGTGTGGTTGGTTGATCGCTTGCTGAATATCCATGTCCCATTGGGTATGCGCAATGATCGCTTGTGCCACATAACCTATGATACGGCTGCCGCCCGGAGAGCCAATCGCCATGTAGGGTTTATCGTCTTGCATGATGATGGTCGGTGCCATTGAAGAACGTGGACGCTTACCCGGTTCAAGTCGGTTGGCGATAGGCTTGCCATCGTTGTGGGTCTTGAATGAGAAGTCCGTCAGTTCGTTATTGAGTAGGAAGCCTCTCACCATCAAGCGTGAACCAAAGGCATTCTCAATGGTGGTGGTCATCGACACGACATTGCCATCGCTATCGACAATATTGAAGTGGCTGGTGGACGGCAATTCAATAGAAACATCTTGGCTGCGCAGCATGGCGTGATCCCACGGTGGCGTGCCTGATGGTGCGCTTTCTAATGCCTTGCCTGCGGTAATTAACTGGGCACGTTCCTGCAAATAGTCAGTATTGACTAACCCTTGGGTTGGCATCGGTACGTAATCTTGATCGGCCATGTACATACCACGGTCAGCAAAGGCTAGGCGAGAAGCGTCTGCTAACACTTGCCAAGATTTTGCGTCGTTTGGTCCCCATGATTTGAGGTCAAACTGCTCGGTCATCGCTAAGATCTGCCCAACCGTTAATGCACCTGAACTTGGTGGTCCCATTCCACATACTTGATAGCTTTCATAAGCAGAACAAACTGGCTCACGTTGCTTAATTGAATACGCGTCGAAATCTTTCTGCGCCAATACGCCAGGGTTACCTTTCGCTGTCTGTACTGTGTTGATGATGTCGGCAGAGATCTCACCTTGATAGAAGGCCTTAGCACCGTTCTTCGAGATAGCGTTTAACGTTGCCGCGTATTCTGGGTTCTTAAGTTGAGTCCCCGCTGTTTTCGGGCTGCCATCGGCATTGAAGAAGTAGGCCTTAGTTGTGGCAAAGCGGCTTAGTCGCTCTTGGTCATTTTCAATCAAGGTTGCTAAACGTGGGCTGATGGTAAAGCCTTTTTCAGCCAGTTGAGCGATAGGTTTGATCAGCGATGCCCATTCTAACTTGCCGTATTTTTGGTGAGTGTCCCACAACAATTGCACCGTACCTGGTGTCGCAACGGAGCGACCGCCAACAACGGCATCATAGAATTTAAGCGGTTGGCCGTTTTCGTCTTGGAATAGACGTGGCGTGGCATCAAGCGGCGCGGTTTCACGGCCATCGTAGGTTTTGAGTTGCTTGTCCTTGCCATCAAAATAAACAAGGAACGCGCCACCACCAATACCTGAGGATTGAGGTTCCACTAAGCCAAGCATCAGCTGCACCGCTACCATGGCATCTATCGCGTTACCACCACGAGCAAGCACATCAGCTCCAGCCTGTGTTGCTAATGGGTTGGCTGCTGTGACCATCCAGTCATTGGCTTTAACGAGTTGTTTGGTTTCTAAACCACTACTTTGTTCGGGTGCGACGGAATCGGCAGCTTGATTTGCCCAACTGACGTGAGAGGCAAAAAGTAGGGTAGAAGTGGCGAGGGTTGTTAGTTTTGTTTTCCACTGCATGATCTTCTCCTTTTAATATGCAGAGCTAGATTGGCAGTGGAAAGATGAGATAGCCAGAGCGTTGTTAACGAATTGTAATCTTGATTCGAATTTAAGCGATTAAACCGGACAGTGACTGCCAAAGAATACTTGCGCCAATAAGGCTGAATAACACGCCACACAAGCCATCGATGTAAACGGTCGCTTCGCTGAGTTTCTTCTGCAGTGTTTTGGTTGAAAGCATCCACGCCAGCAGTGAGAACCAAAACAGAGACAGACCAAATAAGATGATAAGCGCAAAGCCTTTGCCTGACAGCGACATATCCGCAGGGACTAAGCTCGACATTAAACTAATAAAGAATACCAAAGCCTTTGGGTTGAGAATGTTGGTCATAAACCCTTTAGAAAATGCATCTCGCTTGTTGGTCAGAATCAGATCTTTGGAATTGACGGTGTCGGCGTCATCATCGTGGTTCTGAATGATTTGCCACGTTGCTTTAAGTGCACCGTAACCTAAGTACAGTAAGTAGCTACCGCCGGCCAATTGGATAATGGCAAATAGTGTGGGTTGCTGGTGGACTAGGTAACTGATTCCCGTCAGGCTCAGCAGTGAGTGCAGCAAGATCCCGCAAGATAAGCCAAGCGCAATGTACAAGCCTGTCTGGCGTCCGTGGCGCGTCGCATTTTGCACGACTAACGCAAAGTCAGGGCCGGGGCTCATCAAAGCGATGAAGTGGATAGAGGCTAGGGTGATCAGTATGGTGACTTCGTTCATCGTCAGTTCTCAATAACGTTGCCGCTATTTTTAAATAAGTAATCGTATTGAGCGTAGCTTACCGTGATTTGAAATCGAGCAATTGTAAATTATCAACACTTAGTTGATTTGTGAGGGTGGTACGCCGAACGTGGTTTTGAATGCCTTGGAGAAGTGTGCCTGATCATAGAAGCCGACTTGGTGCGCGACCTTAGTACCACATATCCCAGACTTAATTAGACGCATGCTCTGTTCCATACGTAAACGGCTCAGCCATGCATAAGGCGTAATGCCCATTCTGTTTTTAAAATGGCGTTGGAATTGAGTCGTGGTTAAACCACACAACTCAGACAGCTGTTCTAATCGCACTGGTTGATCCAAATTCGCCATCAAATAGTCTTTTAGCGTCTCAATCGATTGATTACCCAGTTTGATGTCGCTTTTCGATCCAAATTGCGCATAACGATCGACGATCGTCGAGAATCCTTCGAAAGGTAAGCAATCTTGAGCAAGCTGGCTGATGTTTTGATGGATTAATAGGCCGTGTAAGTTGCGTAATTGTGAAAATGCAGCTTGATCGGAGAGGATCAACTCAGAAAAGCCTAATGTGTGACTATTTTTCTTGGGATCGGCAAGATCTTGAAACCATTGGGGAGAAACCGCAAACACACTGACTTGATAACCCGAATCGAGTTTGGAGTGCCCATCATGCAGTTCATCGGGTGGCATGATAACAACTTGTCCTGCACCAACATTATGACTTGTCCCTTTGTAGACGAATTTCTGCTGTCCTTGGGTAATTAAGCCAATGTGAAAATCCAAATGATAGTGGCGCTGAAAGGCAAACTCTTGGTACTGAGCTTGGATCAGGCTGATATCTTCTGTTGGGGTAGAGTAGTAGTGGACTTTATCCATGGTACAAAAAAGCTTGGTCAAATAGTCATCAATTCAACCAAGCTTATCTTCGTATTAAGGGATTGTCTTGTAAAAAACGAGCAGTGTTACTGCTTAGCGCGTTTGTTCTTTCTGTTGTTACGCAGACCGTCAAAGCTGAATATCACCAACGCTCCCCAAATAAAGGCGAAGGTAATCGCTTTGTCACTGGTAAACGCTTCGCCATAAATCAGCACCGCTAACAAGAACATTAAGCTTGGTCCAATGTACTGGAAGAAGCCGAGGGTCGATAGCTTCAAGCGTGTTGCGGCGCCAGTAAAGCACAGCAGTGGAATGGTGGTAATAACACCAGCCGCAACCAATAATAGATTGAGCTGCATTGGGTTCATCGAGAAATCTGACGTTGCACTGTCTGCGATAAACAACAAGTACGTTGCAGCGATAGGCAGCATCACCAGCGTCTCAATGAATAAGCCAGTTTGGGCTTCCAAGCTAACCTTTTTACGTAACAAGCCATAGAAACCAAAGCTGAAGGCTAGGGCAATGGCAACGATCGGCACAGAGCCAAACGCGATCAATTGAATTATCACGCCAATCGCAGCAAGACTAACGGCAAACCATTGAAGTTTGCGTAAGCGTTCGCCAAGGAAGAGCATCCCGAGCAACACGTTAATCAGCGGGTTGATGTAATAGCCTAAGCTGGCATCGAGCATGTGATTGGAATTCACCGCCCAAATAAAAATAAGCCAGTTGGCGCCCACTAAAATCGAAGTGGCGACTAAATAGAGCATTTTTGGTTTAGAGGTGAGGGTATCTCGAACCTTACGCCAGCCACGACTCATGTGCAGTAGAAAAGCGAGTAGGAAAAAAGACCATACTACACGGTGGCTAAGAATCTCAAATGGGGATACTTCACTTAAAGATTTGAAATATATGGGAGCGATTCCCCACATGGTGTAAGCGGCAACGGCAAGCAAAATTCCCTGTCGCGTACGTTGTTGGTCGTCTGGTGTCATGTAACTTTCTCTAGCACTGAGTGCTTATTAATAAGATTTATAAAGAGAGTTGGTCAGTATAGGAGCGTTAACCCTTTTCACCTAACAATTTGCGGTTTAATTCGCCAGCGTTCCCCTCTACAATGTGCGCCTTGCTTGCCAATGCTGCACGCTGACTTTATACCTTGATTAGGAACCACAATGACCGCCACTCTGATTGCTGAGCAAACACCAACTCCCGCGAATGATGCGCAAGATATCTTACAAGATGTCTTTGGTTATCAAAGCTTTCGTGATGGTCAGCAAGAGGTCATAGACCTAGCCGTTGAAGGCAAAGACAGCTTGGTAATTATGCCAACCGGTGGTGGTAAATCTCTGTGTTACCAGATCCCGGCTTTAGTGCGTGATGGACTGACTTTGGTTATCTCACCGCTCATTTCATTGATGAAAGACCAAGTTGACCAATTGAAAGCCAATGGTGTGGCGGCTGAGTGCATAAACTCATCAATGCCACGCGATCAACTGTTGAGCGTGTTCAACCGCATGAACTCAGGCCAATTGAAGATGGTTTATGCTTCACCAGAGCGTGTGTTGATGCGTGACTTCATCGAGCGCTTACAAGGCTTGCCGCTTTCGATGATTGCGGTGGATGAGGCGCACTGTATCTCTCAGTGGGGACATGATTTCCGCCCTGAGTATGCTTTGCTAGGTCAGCTTAAGCAGTATTTCCCGCATGTGCCTTATATGGCGCTAACCGCTACTGCCGATGATGCGACGCGCAAAGATATTATCTCGCGTTTGCAGCTGGTGGAGCCGCATACGTACTTAGGCAGCTTCGATCGCCCTAATATTCGCTACAATCTCGTTGAGAAGCATAAGCCCGTGTCTCAGGTAGTTCGCTACCTAGAAACGCAGAAAGGCAATTGCGGCATCATCTATTGTGGTAGCCGAAAGAAAGTGGAAATGGTGACCGAGAAGCTGTGCAATAACGGTATTCGCGCTGCGGGTTACCATGCAGGCATGGACACCGACGAACGTGCTTACGTTCAAGAAGCCTTCCAACGTGATGATATTCAGATTGTGGTTGCGACTGTGGCCTTCGGTATGGGCATCAATAAACCCAACGTACGCTTTGTGGTGCACTTTGATATCCCACGCAACATCGAATCTTACTATCAAGAGACAGGCCGTGCAGGTCGTGATGGCTTGCCTGCTGAAGCGATGATGCTGTTTGATCCTGCTGATATGGGTTGGCTGCGTCGTATGCTGGATGAAAAAGAAGAAGGCCCGCAAAAACAAGTTGAGATGCACAAGCTGAACGCGATGAGTGCCTTTGCCGAAGCGCAAACGTGTCGTCGTCAGGTTCTGTTGAACTACTTTGGCGAATATCGCGAGAAGCAATGTGGCAACTGCGATATCTGCCTAGATCCACCAAAACACTTTGATGCGACCCAAGAGGCGCAGAAAGCGTTGTCTTGTGTGTACCGTGTTAATCAGTCATTTGGTATGGGCTACGTGGTCGAAGTAATGCGTGGTATGCAGAACATCCGTGTGCGCGATAATGGTCACGATAAGCTGTCTACTTACGGTATTGGCCGCGACCATAGCCACGATTACTGGATCAGTATCTTCCGTCAGCTTATTCATAAAGGCTTGTTGTTCCAGAACATCACTCGTAACTCGACATTACAGTTAACAGAAGAAGCGCGTCCGCTACTGCGTGGTGAGATGTCTTTGGAGTTGGCTGTACCTCGTTTAGATACGGCGGTGCGTAATGCCAAGTCCGATAAGTTAAGCAGCAAGAACTACGATAAGAAGTTGTTTGCCAAACTGCGTAAGCTGCGTAAGTCGATCGCTGATGAAGATGGTTTACCACCTTATGTGGTATTCAGTGATGCGACGTTGATTGATATGGCCGAAATCCTACCCACATCTTATGGCGAGATGCTGGCAGTCAATGGCGTTGGTCAGCGTAAACTTGATAAGTACGCAGACCCATTCTTAGATTTGATTCAAGAACACATCACCACACACGGCTAGCTTGCAAGAAACGACTAGCTTATAAAAACGATTGGCTTATAGAAAAAGAATAAGGTTGATAGGGACATGACAACACCAACAGAATTTGGCTTAAGAGAGTATTTGGCTGAGGAAGGGCGTTTATTGATTACGTCTCCAAGTTTTGATTTTGATTCTTATGAAGTACTAGGTGAAAAGCTGGTGGCATTGCTGTCAGCGTCAGTTGTTGAAAAGCAATGGGACGCCGATATGCACTCTTGGTTGATTGATTTTGAAGATTGTCGGATGTTTTTAAAGTCTGAACATTACAGTGAATCAATCTGGTTTGAGTCGTTAAACGCTGAAGAAAGCCGAGAAGAATTCGATTATCTCGCGACGCTTTTTAAGCGCGGTTTCTAACTTTTTGCATGGCTTCTGAAACGTAGCTTCTAACCTGGCTTTTAAAACTTGGCTTCTAACGTCATTCATCAATAAAAGTGAGGATAAACGTTTGCGTTTGTTCTCACCGTTGCAGCCAATATTGATTAATGTATAATCGCCCGCCGCTCAATAGAGCAAATTATAGAAACATTTTTAATTCACATTATTGGTAAGAGCTTTCTTAGTTTATTCGAAGAAATGACTCGATTTGGGTTCCCTCACCCCCAAACCAAACTAAAAAGGTACAGCATGAGTAACTTTACCCCTGCGCAACAGCGCAAAGCCCTAGCACTATTAGTTTTGTTCCATTTGATCATTATTGCATCAAGCAACTATTTGGTTCAGCTACCTTTTACCGTCTTCGGTATGCACACCACTTGGGGTGCTTTCACTTTCCCGTTTATCTTTCTAGCGACCGACCTGACCGTACGCATTTTTGGCGCGCAGCTTGCTCGTAAAATCATTTTCTTAGTGATGTTACCAGCACTGGCCGTTTCTTATTTATTGTCTGTGGTGTTCTTTGAAGGTTCATTCCAAGGCTTTAGTCAACTAGGCGAATTCAACTTGTTTGTTGCACGCATCGCCGCGGCAAGCTTCATGGCTTATTTGCTTGGTCAGATCTTGGATGTGCATGTGTTCAACCGCTTACGCCAAATGAAGCAATGGTGGGTTGCGCCAACGTGTTCAACGTTATTCGGTAATGCCATTGATACCATCGCGTTCTTTGCGATTGCTTTCTACCAAAGCCCAGATCCATTCATGGCTGAGCACTGGACTGAAATTGCGTTGGTCGACTACGGATTCAAGCTTATCATCAGCTTAGGTCTATTTGTTCCAATGTACGGTGTGCTTCTAAATTACGTAGTTAAGAAGCTAACCGCTGTGAACCCTGACTTCAAAGCAACGGGCGTTAACGCTTAGCATGTTTGAAACGTCACTGTCTTAGAGCGTCTAGCTTTGAGATAGTGACGTTATTGTTTCTCTTCTCTTCTCTTCTCTTGCTTTATCCATTCTCATTTTGCTTTGCGATTTTTGTTCATGGGTTTTGAAACTGAGGCAGGTTTTGTTGCTGCTTTGGGTGAGATCTTCGTTACGCTTTTTTGTAATAGCAAAGAATTTGGATAGGTAATCACATTACCCTCAGGGTGCTTGAGCAACGTGTGAAACATCCGTATATCCAAAATTTCTCCCTCTATACCATCCCCATCCGCCACAATGATCGAATCTCCAATCCGGTACGGAAATACAAAGAAAATAAGAAAGCTTGCAGTGATGTTGCTGAGTATCGACCATTGAGCAATGAATCCAACGCCGATAACGGTAAACACAGAAGAAATGAAAATAGAGAAGTTACCGTAACCAATCCCACTAACAATGATGTATACCGCGAATAAGAAGCTGAAGTAGGTAATGCTAAAGCAGCGATTAATAAAGGCGGTTCGAGTTGCGTGGACGGTTTTCTTTTCAGCCAATGCTTTGATGGTTTTCTCTGTGGTTCGTTTGAGTAACCAGTACACACAGAAAAATAGAATCGCCAGTAATAATTCGTATTCCTTTAGTGAACTGAAAATGGTCTCAAGATAGCTCGACATTATTACCTCTTTGGTTGCCTCGGAATACAGTCCGGATTGTAGTTATTAGATTAATAATAGGCTCACTTCAGCAGCGAAAAGATACGCGGCCGTTGGTTATTGTTAGATGCCCTTATCTATTATTAACAGTTAAGCACATTACCTATGGGGTGGTTGTAAATTAATTGGCCACTCAACTAGATAGCCAGGTTGTGAGCGGCTTTTTACGTTCAATTCAGCATTAACAGATAATAAAAACCCCTCCTAGAGAGGGTTTAATGATTAGTTCTTAAGAGCCTTGTTGAACGAAGCCGCTGCGCGGCAGAGTAAAGCAAGTGCAAGCCATACTCTTG
>NZ_OSDX01000103.1:0-10079 GCF_900382755.1 Vibrio sp. Evd11 | reverse complement strand
TATTAAATGCTGGTTTTAGTCAGGTGGTGAAAAACTAGGCACTCATGCGGTAGCCCTGGCTTCCATCCAAGCCGACACGCTGGGTTAGGAATTCACAAACGCCCAAAACGACGAAAGGTCGCTATAAAAGCGACCTTTCTATGTTTGGTACCGGTAGGCGGACTTGAACCGCCACGCCCGAAGGCAACGGATTTTGAATCCGTCGTGTATACCAATTTCACCATACCGGCATTATCTTGGGGCATTGCCCTTTCGATGTTTGGCATTATACGTATGCGAACTGATGTGGCAAGTATAAAAACTTGAATTCATGTGTGTTTGCCGATAATTTCGCCACTAAGTCATAAGCTGTGCGTCATGTCTCTTTTCACGCCAAGCCTTAGACTATATTCTGACGCCTAAATTTTTGAAGAAGTAATAACACCATGCCATCAACAAACACAATGCCACCAGCAGGAGTAATGCGCCGATTTGGTGCCTTGTTCTATGACGCCCTTATCGTAATCGCTATTGAAATGTTGGCGGCTGGCGTCATTGTCGCTCTACTGCACGCACTCATGGCTCTTGGCGTTTTTAACCATAGCGGTTATGCCGATGTTAGTGACTTCTTAACGAACCACCCTATCTGGAGCCCAGCATATACTTTCTACCTAGTCGTAGTTTGGGTGTACTTTTTTGTATTCTTCTGGACCAGAGCAGGCCAAACGCTAGGAATGAGAGCTTGGAAACTGCGTGTTCAAAACAAAGATGGCTCAGCAATTACGGTAACCCAAGCCCTGATTCGCTTAGGAACTTCAGGATTTGGATTGGCAAACTTATGTGTTCCATTCGATCCTCAGAAACGTGGCTTTCACGACATCTGGGCGAAGACCGAAGTAGTCGTGCTACCACAAGCACGATAACGCTATTAATCTCGCTAAAAGTAAGATCAAAAAAGGAAGGCGTTATGCCTTCCTTTTTCTATTTACAGTTTCCGCCTCAAGAGCATTATGGCTATTCCGAGGAACACCACGCTCGGGGCTAGCGCACCAAAGGCCGGTGGTATTTGGTAAACCAAACTGACCGGACCAAAGAACTCACTGGATATATAGAAGGTGAAACCAGCAATAACCCCCGAAAGAATTCTTGCTCCCATAGTCACACTTCGTAATGGACCAAAGATAAACGACAGTGCCATCAACATCATGACCGCTATCGAGATAGGCTGAGTTATCTTTCTCCACAACGCCAGTTCGTAACGAGCCGCATCTTGTTCTGAAGCTTTCAGATAAGATACGTAATCATACAAACCACTTAATGACAGCTCTTCAGGCTTAACCGTTACAATCGCAAGCTTATCTGGAGCGAGTGATGTCTTCCATGAGTATGTCGGTAGGCTTTCTTTGGTAATCTGAATCTCATTTTCGAACGACGTGATCTCTACATCGTTCATTGTCCAAACGTTGTCTCCAACGTAATCGACCTCTTCAGAATATATCGCGGTCTTAAGTGCCTTATTCTCATCAAAGCGCCACATGTTCAAACCATATAGCTTTTCATCGTCAATTTTGACAACGAATATAAAATCATTGGCATCACGCGCCCATACCCCACTTTGGGTAGAGATAATATTACCACCAGCAATCGATATGGTTCTCAGATCACGAGCCATCTTCTGTGCTTGAGGCGCCCCCCATTGACCAAGAAGAGTCACTACGATCATTAATGGAATGGCGGTTTTGAGTACCGATAGGCCAATATCTAACTTAGAGAAACCGGCAGCCTGCATCACCACCAGCTCAGAGCTCGCAGCAAGCATACCCAATCCAATCAACGCACCAAGTAATGCAGCCATTGGAAAGAACATCTCGATATCACGAGGGATACTCAATAGAACGAAATACAGCGCTTGTAATAGATCATAGGTACCACGACCAACCTTTCTCAGCTGCTCTACGTACTTGATAATCCCAGAGAGACCAACAAACGTCACCAATACCAGTGACGTCGTTGCGATGATGGTTCTGCCTATATATAAATCGAGAATCTTAAACACGGCTTAAGCTAACCTTTTATTCTTGAATTTTTCTTTCAAACGCCTTACTGGCACGCTATCCATAAAGTTTGCACCAATTGCGACAAATAACAATAACGCATTAATTGGCCACATGCCGACTACCGCAGGGATACTCCCCTCTTCAATCGAAGATTTGGTTGCACTGATTGCTAAGAAATAGGTTAGGTAAATTAGAATAGCAGGCCCAATTTTAGCGAAACGACCTTGTCGAGGATTTACCGCAGATAGTGGCACAACAAGCATGGTCAACAATGGAATACAAAGCACCAATGAAATTCGCCACTGTAATTCCGCTTTCGCACTGTTTTCTGGATTGCCAATCAGTTCGAGCGTAGGAATGGCTTCCCAATCTCGACCTTTTTTCTCAACCTCACGCTGACCAATTAAGCCTTCGTACTCTTCAAAGTGCGTCACCATATAATCAAGACGTGTTGGAATCCCTTCATGACGGGTACCATCGTACATCACAATCACTTGGCGACCATCGCTGAGCTCTTTTACATCACCCGACTTAGAGAACATCACACTAGGCAATACCGAATCACGTGGGCGCATTTGAGCAACGAACACATTTTCTAACTTATTACCGTCGATATCATCAATGAAAACGACAGAAGAACCATCCGGCGTGCCTTCAAACTTACCTTTTGGTAGCAAATCAACGCTATTTTCTGCAGCGACTTCTTCATACATTTGCTCAACTTTGTCTTGCGACCAAGGAGATAACCAAAATGAGTTAAAGGCAGCAACAGATGCGGTAATCAAAGCCAAATAAAGCGCAGATTGGATAAGGAATTTATTACCAATACCCGTAGCGTTCATTACGACTATTTCACTTTCAGCGTAAAGACGGCCAAAAGTAAGCAAAATACCAATATAGATACTGAGTGGAAGCATCAACAAGCCCATTGCTGGCATATTTAGACCAACAATCGACAATATGAGGCTCGCAGGAATATCACCATCAGAGGCGTCCGCTAAAACACTGATGAATTTTTGGCTGAGAAACACGAGAAAGAGAACAAAAAAGATCGCAAATTGGCTCTTGATTGTCTCGCGGATCAAATATCTAACAATAATCACGCTCAAATTACCTATACAAAACTTGTTTTTTTGATTGAATCACTATAATTTCCCGTTGAACCTTTTATTTTTTTAAATTTTTAGCTAAGTGTTAGCGTTATTCTTTAAGGTTAGTTCCATTATAGGATCCAACAAGTAAGAACCCATTATCTAACATTTAGTTCGATTTGTCTTCAGGATGTAGGAGTACGCATGGAGTTCAGTGTAAAAAGTGGCAGCCCAGAGAAACAGCGCAGCGCATGTATCGTTGTCGGTGTATTCGAACCGCGCCGCCTTTCTCCAGTAGCCGAGCAATTAGATAAGATTAGCGATGGCTATATTAGTTCACTGCTTCGTCGCGGTGATCTAGAGGGTAAACCTGGCCAGATGCTGCTACTGCATCAAGTACCTGGTGTACTTTCAGAACGTGTTCTACTGGTAGGCTGTGGTAAAGAGCGTGAGCTAGGCGAGCGTCAATACAAAGAAATTATCCAAAAAACCATCAGCACACTAAACGAAACAGGTTCTATGGAAGCAGTATGTTTCCTTACAGAGCTTCACGTTAAAGGTCGCGACACTTACTGGAAAGTTCGTCAAGCGGTAGAAGCGACTAAAGATGGTCTTTACACATTCGACCAATTTAAGAGCAACAAACCAGAGACTCGTCGTCCATTGCGTAAATTGGTATTCAATGTACCAACTCGTCGCGAGCTAAGCCTTGGCGAAAAAGCGATTTCTCATGGTCTTGCTATTGCTTCAGGTGTGAAAGCATCTAAAGACCTTGGCAACATGCCACCGAACATCGCAAACCCGGCTTACCTAGCTTCTCAAGCTCGTCGTTTAGCTGACGATTATGAGACAGTAAAGACTAAGATCATCGGTGAAGAAGAGATGGAAAAGCTGGGTATGACTTCATACTTAGCAGTAGGCCGTGGCTCTAAGAACGAATCTATGATGTCTATCATGGAATACAAAGGTGCTGCTGACCCAAATGCAAAACCTATCGTTCTAGTTGGTAAAGGTCTTACTTTCGATTCAGGCGGTATCTCACTTAAGCCTGGTGAAGGCATGGATGAGATGAAGTACGACATGTGTGGTGCTGCATCTGTATTCGGCACAATGAAAGCATTGGCGAAACTTAACTTGCCAATCAACGTTGTAGGTATTCTTGCTGGCTGTGAAAACATGCCGGGTAGCAATGCTTACCGCCCAGGTGACATTCTAACGACAATGTCTGGCCAAACGGTTGAAGTACTCAACACTGATGCTGAAGGTCGCTTGGTTCTATGTGATGCTCTAACTTACGTTGAGCGTTTTGAACCGGATTGTGTTGTTGACGTTGCAACACTAACTGGCGCGTGTGTTATTGCTTTAGGTCACCACATCAGTGGCGTTCTATCAAACCACAACCCTCTTTCTCATGAACTTGTTAATGCTTCAGAGCAAGCAAGTGACCGTGCATGGCGTCTACCTATGGCAGACGAGTACCATGAGCAGCTAAACAGCCCGTTTGCTGATATGGCAAACATCGGTGGCCGCCCTGGCGGTACTATCACCGCAGGTTGTTTCCTGTCTAAGTTCACCAAAAAGTACCACTGGGCTCACATCGACAGTGCAGGTACCGCGTGGAAGTCAGGTGCAGCGAAAGGCTCGACAGGTCGTCCTGTCTCAATGCTAGTCCAATTCTTATTGAACCGCAGCGGCCATGAGACTGAAGAGCAATCTTCAAAATAATGAAAAGGGCCTACGGGCCCTTTTTTAATAAGCGCTATTTGTTAGATCCTGTTAACCAAGTAACATTGATATCCACGATTTTCAGTTCGAGTGTTAAATATGCAGACTGCTACGTTTTACATTGTGTCTCCAGACAGCCCGCAAGCCAGTGAAGAGGGTTTTGCTCACTACGTGTTGTTTCTTGCGCAGCATTTTGCAAAACAAGGCGCTAAACTTTATCTCAACTGTAACGATAAAGATCATGCTGAGCGTATCGCTGAAATTTTTTGGCAGGTAGAGCCTACTGAATTTATCGCGCACAACTTGGTTGGCGAAGGTCCAAAATATTCAACGAATATTGAGATAGGCCACCAAGGTGTCAAACCTAATTGGAACCGCCAATTGGTAATAAATCTGGCCGATAATCATACAACCTTTGCGAACGCCTTTGCTCAGGTGATAGACTTCGTTCCTTGCGAAGAAAAACCTAAGCAACTCGCTCGAGAAAGGTATAAAATTTACCGTCAGGCTGGATATCAGCTACAAACTATCGAGATTCAACATCCATAGTCAAACCTCATAGTTAAAGCTATCTTTGGATTTAGATTCAAGAAGCTTCACTTATGAAGTTTGACCACGATTAACCATTCACAGTATCCGTTTAAGAGCACTATGGAAAAGACATACAACCCAACATCAATCGAACAAGCTCTGTATAAGACTTGGGAAGAGAAAGGCTACTTTAAGCCACACGGTGACACATCAAAAGAAGCTTACAGCATCATGATCCCGCCACCGAACGTCACTGGTAGCCTACACATGGGTCACGCGTTCCAAGATACGATCATGGATACGCTTATCCGTGCTCAACGTATGAAAGGCAAAAATACGCTTTGGCAAGTGGGTACTGACCACGCTGGTATCGCAACTCAAATGGTTGTTGAGCGTAAGATCGCTGCTGAAGAAGGCAAAACAAAACACGACTACGGCCGTGAAGCTTTCATCGACAAGATCTGGGAATGGAAAGGCGAATCAGGTGGCACGATCACTCAACAACTTCGTCGTCTTGGTGCATCTGTAGATTGGGATCGTGAGCGATTCACTATGGATGACGGCCTATCGGCTGCGACTCAAGAAGTATTTGTTCGCCTATACGAAGAAGACCTAATCTATCGTGGTAAGCGTCTAGTAAACTGGGATCCTAAACTGCACACTGCAATTTCTGATCTTGAAGTTGAGAACAAAGACAAAAAAGGTTTCATGTGGCACTTCCGCTACCCACTAGCGAATGGTGTTAAAACTGCTGACGGCAAAGACTACATCGTCGTTGCGACTACGCGTCCTGAAACCATGCTTGGTGATACCGGCGTTGCAGTTAACCCTGAAGATCCTCGCTACAAAGATCTTATCGGTAAAGAAATCCTGCTTCCTATCGTAAACCGTCTTATCCCTATCGTAGGTGATGAGCACGCTGACATGGATAAAGGCACGGGTTGTGTGAAAATCACGCCAGCTCATGACTTTAACGATTACGAAGTGGGCAAGCGCCATAGCCTACCAATGATCAACATCCTAACGTTCAACGGTGATATCCGTGATGCGGCTGAAATCTTCACAACGAACGGTGAAGAAAGCGATGTGTACTCAACAGATCTTCCAGCTAAATACCAAGGTATGGAGCGTTTTGCCGCTCGTCGTGCAACGGTTGCTGAATTTGAAGAGCTAGGCCTACTTGAAGAAATCAAAGATCACGATCTAACCGTTCCTTACGGTGACCGTGGTGGCGTGGTTATCGAACCAATGCTGACGGACCAATGGTACGTGCGTACAGCGCCTCTTGCTGCGCCTGCTGTTAAAGCCGTTGAAGATGGTGAGATCCAATTCGTACCTAAGCAGTACGAAAACATGTACTTCGCGTGGATGCGTGACGTGCAAGACTGGTGTATCTCTCGTCAACTTTGGTGGGGTCACCGTATCCCAGCATGGTACGACAACGATGGTAAAGTTTACGTAGGTCGCACTGAAGAAGAAGTTCGTGAAAAGAACAACCTTTCACCGGTAATTGTTCTTAAGCAAGACAACGACGTTCTTGATACATGGTTCTCTTCTGCACTTTGGACGTTCGGCACACAAGGCTGGCCTGAAGATACTGAAGCAATGAAAACATTCCATCCATCAGAAGTACTAGTATCTGGTTTTGATATTATCTTCTTCTGGGTTGCTCGTATGATCATGATGACCATGCACTTCGTGAAAGACGAAGATGGCAAGGCTCAAGTACCTTTCAAAACAGTTTACATGACGGGCCTTATCCGTGATGAAAACGGCGACAAGATGTCTAAGTCGAAAGGTAACGTACTTGACCCTATCGATATGATTGACGGCATCGGCCTTGAAGAGCTAGTAGAAAAGCGTTGTGGCAACATGATGCAACCTAAACTGGCTGCCAAGATCGAAAAAGCCACACGTAAAACTTTCGAAGATGGTATCGAACCATACGGTACCGATGCACTGCGTTTCACTCTTGCTGCTATGGCTTCAACTGGCCGTGACATCAACTGGGACATGAAGCGTCTTGAAGGTTACCGTAACTTCTGTAACAAGCTATGGAACGCAAGCCGTTACGTACTGATGAATACAGAAGAGCACGATTGTGGCATGTCACTGTCTGTAGAAGACCGTGCAAACATGGAATTCTCTCTAGCAGACAAGTGGATTGAATCTCAGTTTGAAGTTGCAGCGAAAGAGTTTAACGCTCATCTAGACAACTACCGTCTAGACATGGCAGCAAACACGCTTTACGAATTCATCTGGAACCAATTCTGTGACTGGTACCTAGAGCTAACTAAACCTGTTCTTTGGAAGGGTACTGAAGCTCAACAACAAGCGACTCGTTACACGCTTATCACGGTTCTAGAGAAGACTCTGCGTCTTGCTCACCCTGTTCTTCCTTACATCACTGAATCTATCTGGCAAAGCGTTAAGCCGCTAGTAGACGGCGTTGAAGGCGAGACCATCATGACTCAAGCGCTTCCTCAGTTTAATGAAGCTAACTTCAATGCTGAGATCGTTGACGACATCGAATGGGTTAAAACTTTCATCACAGCTATCCGTAACCTACGTGCGGAATACGACATTGCACCAAGCCAAGGCTTAGAAGTAATGATCAAAGTCGCTGATGAGAAAGATGCAGCTCGTATCGAAGCAAACAAGATCGTTCTTACTTCTCTAGCTAAGCTAGACGATATTAAAGTTCTAGCAGACGGCGAAGCAACTCCAGCTTGTGCAACTAAGCTTGTTGGCAAATCTGAACTGATGATCCCAATGGCGGGTCTTATCGACAAAGATGCTGAGCTTGCTCGTCTAGATAAAGAAGTAGCGAAAACTCACGGTGAGATTAAGCGTATCGAAGGTAAGCTAGGTAACGAAAGTTTTGTTGCTAAAGCACCTGAAGCGGTTATCGCGAAAGAGCGTGAAAAGCTTGAAGGCTACCAAGAAACTCTTGTTAAGCTAGAAGAGCAAAAAGCGACTATCGCTGCTCTTTAAAACTGAATGAACGAGGAGGTTTCGAACCTCCCGCTCTAGACAAAAAGGTTGGCCTTCATGGTCAGCCTTTTTTTGTGCCCTAAGTTCCAGTCCAATCAGCTTCACTCCAGCTTATTGATAGCTTTTGCCTATCAAAACAATCTTAACTTCCCATTAGAATTAATGATAATAATTCTCAATAATAGTTCTATCGAAACAACACAACGACTGAGTAATTATCATGAAAAAGACACTAACCTTTGCTGCATTACATTTTACTATCGCATTTAGTGTCGCTTACGTACTAACAGACGACATCTTAATTGGTAGCTTAATCGCTATGATTGAGCCTTCTGTGAATACCGTCGCCTTCTATTTTCATGAAAAGGCGTGGGCTCAAGTTCCAGCGCTTAAAGCTCGTCAGTGGATGACAAAGTTAAAAACAGCAAGCTTCGCTACTATCCACTTTAGTGTTGCCTTTACCGTTGTCTACTTATTGACTGGCGACGCCTTTGTTGGTGGTGTGATGGCAACGTTAGAACCCGCTTTGAATACTGTGGCTTACTATTTCCATGAGAAGGTGTGGTTACGAAAAGCAGAAAGCCAAGCAGCACAACCACAGTTTTGTTTGCACCAACATGCTTAACCTAGAGAGTTCACTGTTGACATGGTTGCGATTCGCAATTAAATTACAGTTGTACATCGCAACCATATTGAGAGGCAACATGACTTCAGCACAACTTAGAGAATTATCACGTCAGCTCGTTCGACAGCTTGGAATGCTCGACAAAGATTGTGGTGATATTGCCCTACCTCCGATTCAAGCTCATACACTGATTGAACTAGAACAGCAGTCATTAACCGTGAATCAATTAGCGGATAAGCTCAATATTGATAAGTCCAACGCCAGTAGAGCAGTCAACAATCTAGCGAAGAACTCGTTAATTCAAACCTCACCACACCCCAACGATAAGCGCAGTGTTGTAGCTTCAGTAACAGAGCAAGGGAAAAACACTCTTGCCAAACTTCACAATCAACAGAATCAATTTTATGACTCGGTACTTGAGCGTTTAACGGAAGCGGAAACTCAACAAGTCTCGGGGGGAATCGAGCACTACCTTAAAGCACTGCAACAAAGCCACGCTTCAATCGATGTGGTAGTTCGCCCCCTACTACAGGAAGACAACACCGTAGTGGCCAATGTGATTCGCCAAGTCTCTTATGAAAACGGGCTAACTGAAGATAAAGGCTATGGTGTTGCTGATCCCACCTTAGAAGACATGTTCAGTGTTTATAACAATGAAAGATCTCAGTATTGGGTGATTGAACTTGATGGAAAGGTTGTCGGTGGTGGTGGATTTGCACCATTAGCAGGTATGCCAGAAGTCTGTGAACTGCAAAAGATGTACTTTTTGCCAGAAACCAGAGGCAAAGGCTTAGCGAAGAAGTTGGTTAATATGTCGATGGAGAAAGCTAAGGAACTGGGTTATCAACATATGTATCTAGAAACGACCGAATGCCTTAATGCCGCCGTTAAACTTTACGAAAAATTGGGCTTTGAACACCTTGATTCAGCTTGGGGAGAAACAGGCCATGACGCTTGTGAGGTTGTCATGGCCAAAACGCTATAATGTGTTTTTGAAATAGAGTTAGCGTCGGCAGTTCATCAGGGCGGGATCGCACTTTGTTAACAAATATGATCTAATATTGCCAAACCCATAAT
>NZ_OSDX01000104.1:0-9617 GCF_900382755.1 Vibrio sp. Evd11 | reverse complement strand
AATGAAGCCTTTTTTCTATCTAAATAAACCGCTTAGCCCTTAAGATCCTGTCTATGAAGGCTTGTTAACTTGAGTCTGTTGTAGCTAAGCTGAAAATGATAAATGTGCATTTAGCGACATAGGTAAATTAGAAGAGGAAGGGTAAATGGGTCTTGATATTCCGTTGATAGATAAGCGCGTGGTGCATCACTTTCAACAAGGCTTGCAAGAAAAAAAATGGCTTGCTCTGAGTAACTCATCGCCAGCAAAATTGGCTTCAGATGTTAGCTTGCCATTCAGCATGGATACCTCATCAGCGAGGTATGTGCCATTTAATGTATTTGCGCTTTTCTTGAGGAGTTTAAAAGATCACCTGAGCCCCTCTGCGTTCACTTCTTTACTGTTAGAGAGTGCAGACCACGCAGCGCAAGAACTGCAATTCTCCGAACTTTCCATACAAGATTTTTTACTTCAATTTCCAGTTGATAACTTGCTTGTAAATCAGGATTCAGGAAGCTTGTCTATTTCATTCAAAATGACAACGAGCGTGGCAAGCCATGTTGAGTCTGAGTTGTTTCTTATCGTTTATACCCACGCTTACTTTAAATCGCATTATGCCGATTTAGGAAAACCGATCCGTTATGACCTAGTTACGGGAAGTTCAGAACAACTGAGTGAGCTAAAAATCCAAACGGACACACCACAGTATTTAGGTCAGGCGAGTACATGTATTCAGTACCCTCCACTGGCGAAGGAATGTGCCTTGGAAGTGCAAGCCCAGTCGATGACAGATACCAGTAAAGTCGGAGAAGCGCTGTCGCCATACATTGGGCGAATGGATCTCGACTTGGATACATTTTGCGACTTAAATTCGCTCGGGAAACGCACCATTCAACGAGCGCTTTCACAAGAAAATACGACCTTTAGAGAGGTTAAAGAGTCATTGGCCTTTGATTTTGCAAAGCGTGTACTTGCCGAACAAGCATACTCGATAGCGGATGTTGCTCAGCACTTAGGGTATGCCGATGCATCGCAATTTATTCGAGCTTTCAAACGAGCCAATGGCATCACGCCGTACCAATGGAAAAAGCGGAAATCGTGAAGCGTCATCACTTCATTTTTAACTTATTGTTCCACTTGCGAATATTGAGAAGGCCATCGAAATGATGGCCTTTTTTGTGCTCAATTGATTGTATCTCATACGGAGGTCATTATTTTATCAGTATTAATTATGAATCTTGATGTGCGGCATTTTGTGTCAATCTGAAACACTGACACTCGATCGACTAATGTTTTCGTTTGAGGATGTAGAAAATGAAAAGATACCCGTTTAGAACAATCGTTACATTCTTGATTTTAACGTTATCGGCACTGGTTTTATTGGTTGCGGCAGCATTTCAAATTCGCGGAGAACCAACGTGTGTTGATTGCTACGAATCAGATAAAGGGCAGTTCAAATATGTTCTCTATGATGGGACGTCACCCTCTGTCATTCCTAGCATCCATAATACGTTGTTACTCAATCAAGTGCCTTTGATGAAAACGTTTGAGCTTGATTCTATGCCGCCAGTCTCCGTTAGGGTGTGGCGAAACCAAAAAGCCTATTTAGACGAGCAGGAGCGGAGTATAGGGTATCGATATGCTTTCTCTACGGGGTATATTGACCCTAAAAACAATGAAATTAGGCTGCTCTATTTTGGTGGTGAGATCCATAAAACTGCATTGCATGAGTTCGTACATTTACTGACTCTGCAGGTGAATCCGAATTTTGCGAATAACCCGCGTTGGTTGTGGGAGGCTATCGCTATCTACAAATCTGAAGACTATTGGTTTCACCTGAGTAACAGGCATGCCATCAGTCGCCGTTTCGATGGGCTAGTTCAGGATTTATACCACAAGCCAAACAGTAGCTCGGCTGTTTATGAGCTTGGGTATACGGTCGGTGAGTTTATTGAACGTTCATGGGGAGAGGGGGCGTTTGTTGATCTCATTAAAAGCAATGGGGATCCATCACAGTTTACCGACCAGCCACTAGAATCGCTGTTTTCTGATTGGGAAAAATTCGTCAAAACAACGTACTTGAGTGGCCCGAAAAGTGAGTATGAAAAAGCCATGGAACGAAGCCCATTCGATAGAAGAGACACGGCCAACTGATCAAAAAAAGAGGTGATGTTTGATATGTACATCGCCTCTTTTTTATTTGTTCTTTTAATTAGCTTTGTTGCTCAGTATTCAAATGCCGAATCAACTTGGCTGGTGTACCACCGTATAAGCAGTCTGGCGGTACATCGCTGTTGACCACAGAGTTCGCTGCAATCACTGAACGAGCCCCAATTGTCACGCCTTGGTTTATCACTGAGTTACCGCCAACCCACACATCATCTTCGATTGTTATTGGTAAACAGAAGGTTTCCCATTTACGGCGGCTACGATAATCAAGGGAGTGTGATGGCGTATAGAATTGCGCACTTGGTCCAATTAAAACATTGTTACCGATCTTGATGTTCGCACCATCTAGCATTACTACGTTCATATTAATGAAGGTGTCGTCGCCAATCTCGATGGTTTTGCCAAACTCACAATGAAAAGGGTGTTGGATTAAGCTGCTACCACCAACCTTACCAAATAGCTGCTCTTGTAATGTGTGTTGCTGGTCTGGGTCTTGGTGGTTGTTGAAAGCCATTAGCGACTTTCTGGCATTGGAACGCATGGTATCAATTTCTTGGTCTGCACCATCATATACTTGCCCAGATAGCATCTTCTCTAGTTCAGTTTTATCGTTTGTATTACTCATGCTTGCCCGCTTTCCGAGAGTCTCGGTTTAATACCAATCGTAGTAAATAACTGTTCATCCTAGCTGGTTAAAACGCTCAATAACTGCGTTAGAAATTTTGATTGTAGAATAACTACTTATCGAAAATTTCTGCCTTGTTCTTAAGCCTTTTTCCTGCGCTATTTATGATCACTTACTTACTGTGATTGGTATAAATGACGAATACTGCAAGATTAGCGATTTTCAGGCATAAAAAAAGAGAAAAGCCTCAGCCTTTCTCTTCCTGTTTTTCTATTTAGCAATCAAGATTGCTTAAATTAGATTTGCTCAACGAAACCCATTAGGTGCTGTTTCACTTCATCTGAAGCAAAAGCGCTCTCTACAGAGTATTTGTATATTTCTACGTAGTCTTCTTTTGTTAGGCCGAATGTTTCACACACACGCTTCACTTCGTTGGTCATGGTTGTGTTCGACACTGTACGGTTGTCTGTGTTGATCGTAACAACGATGCCGTCTTTCTTGAATTCAGCAATTGGGTGGTCGCTGAATTTGTGAATACATTTAGTTTGAACGTTACTTGTTGGGCAAGTTTCAAGCGCAACTTGCTTCTCTTTAACGATGTTGTACGCGTCTTCGTTACCTTGGATGTGAACACCGTGGCCGATACGTTCAGCGTCAAGCATTGTCACTGCATCGTAAACGTTTTGACCGTGCCATTGCTCACCAGCATGAACGGTAATGCGGTAGCCTTTTTCAAGAGCGTATTGCGTGTATTCAGGGAATTCAGCACAGAAGCCTGGCTTTTCGCCGCCTGCGATATCAAACGCCACAACACCTTTACCTAGGTAGGGTTGGCCTGCGTCGATTACGTCTTTGATAGAATCTTTAGGGAACATACGAAGCACAGACATGATGTAGTTGCCCTTGATGTCGTATTTCTCTTCAGCACGCTTCATGCCTTTTACTGCGCTTGCAATGATCGTATCAAGAGACAGACCTTTGTTTACGTGCAGAATTGGCGCAAAGCGAACTTCTAGGTACTTAACGTTTTCTAGTGCAGCGTCTTCGTAAAGCTCGAAAGAGATACGTTCAATCGCTTCTTCAGTCTGCATCACTTGTAGTGGCAGGCTGAAACAAGCCAGGTACTCATCTAAGTTTTTACAATCTTCTGGCACCGTTAGAGATTGAACAACCGCGTCGCGATCTTCAGGTAGTTCGATATTGTATTGTTTTGCTAGGTCAATAATCGTATCTGGGCGAACACTTCCATCTAGGTGGCAGTGTAAATCAATCTTTGGTAGTGCTAGAAAATCCATGAGTATTCCTTAATTCTATTATTATTTGAGCGTGTTAACTCACATGCGCTAAATTTACCAAGACAATGATATGATTTAAAGTGACAATTAATCATCATTAACCTGAATTTAGGGAATATCATGGTAGATGTTAAAAGCTTACTTAAATGCGATATGAATTTGCTGCTTTGCCTACACGTTCTCATTGAAGAGCGAAGCGTGAGCAAAACCGCAGAGCGACTCTTTTTGAGTCAATCTGCGGTAAGTAAACAGCTCACCAAACTCAGAGCTTTGTTTGATGACCCGCTGTTTGAGCGAGAATCCAAAGGGCTATTCCCCACACCCAAAGCACTCGCGTTAGCGCCTAAGATCCACCAAATTCTACTGCAGATCGAAAAGCTGACCGTTCCCGAAGTTTTCGATCCTAAAGACAGTGAGCGTACCTTCACTATAGACCTTGTCGAAACCGCCTACACAGCGATCTATCCGCACTTTATGCCGACAGCACTTGCCGATGCGCCGCACATTACCATCAACAGTTCGACGTGGAGCAGCGACAGCTTCAAGCGCTTACTCAAACGTGAAGTGGATTTTGGCATCGGTATTTTTGAGCTGGATGAGCGCGCTTCTACCCACGTGCAATGTATTCCTGATGAGTTGGATTACGTGGAACTGTGTTTGGATTATTCTGTATGTTTGATGCGCAATGACCACCCTGCCTTGCAAGAAGAGTGGAACCTCGACACCTTCTTGAAGTATCGACACATACAGTTGGTGACGGGTGGAGCGGGTGACTGGTTATTGATGGAAGTGCTTAACTCAAAGCAGCTTGAAATCAACAAAGCCGCTAATGTTTCAGACATCACCAGTGCCATTAAGCTGTGTAAGCAGAGCGATTTGCTTATGTGTTACCCATACAACTCAGTACGCGATTACATTGATAGCGGAGAGTTGGTGATGAAGCCCGTTCCGGTTGATTTGGTGCCGGGAGGCTTGTTCCTTCTATGGCACAAATACTTCGATTCAGAACCGAGCCATAAATGGTTGCGCGATCTGATCATCGAGCAGACTCGATAGTTAAGATGTATAATCTATTCAAGCTTTTGAAAGATAAGACAAACGTAGTTTTTTGATAAAAAATTCAGTTTTATTTCGTCTTTTGGAATTAAGCTTCGTCTTATTCTGGGTGCTATTTTTATTTGGAAGATGAGAGATGACAATTC
This sequence comes from Vibrio sp. Evd11, assembly GCF_900382755.1. NCBI lineage: Bacteria > Pseudomonadati > Pseudomonadota > Gammaproteobacteria > Vibrionales > Vibrionaceae > Vibrio > Vibrio sp. Evd11. The sequence continues at coordinate 4,347 of NZ_OSDX01000104.1, read as the reverse complement.
CACGGTTACCACAACAAATTATTGAAGACGCGTGTGAGTGGGCGATCATGCACGGTGTTGCGTTTCGCCAGTCAGATAATACCGCTAGGCATTGTCCTTTCAGCACTGCTCCTATGACTATGGAGCGTGAGGTTTTTGAACACTTGTTGAAGGTAACACCGCTTATCACCAAGTTAATCAGCAATGTTTCCGAAGACCATGATTTCTTGCAGTCATCATTGAGTGATATGGCCAAAGCAGACCCGTTTTTTGGCCGTTTGATGGAGCTGCATCAACAAGCACATGGCAGTGCGGATGAGCGCTTGAATCCGGCTCGTCAGTCACTGCTATTGATGCGAACCGATTTTATGGACGATCGCCAACACGGCGCGAAAGTAATCGAGTTCAATGGTATTGCGGCAGGCATGGCTCCATTCGGGCAAAAGGCCACAGAGTTCCATGATTACATGCACAATCAATGGCCTGAGACTTATCAGAGCTGGCTTGAAGATAAATCTGCGACACCTGCTGAAAACCAAGGCTTAACGCAGTTGGCTTATGGTATTGCGACTTCAGCAAGAAAAGTGCGAGCTGACTTTAATGATTCAGATAAGCCAACATTCTTGATGGTAGTGCAAAAGAATGAAGACAATGTTTACGATCAACACCTACTCGAAATTGAACTGCAAAAGCAGGGTGTACGTACGGTTCGTCGCACTTTTGAACAACTGAGCTGTCAGCTTTCATCGGGTGATAACCAACGCTTGTTACTGCAAGGTGTCGGCGCGGTTGATGTGGTGTACCTAAGAGCGGGCTATCAGTATTCAGATTACTGGGCACCAGAACTCAACGAATCGGTTTGTTGTCATACACTAAGCCAAACGCGCGTGTTTATGGAACAACACCATGTTGCAATGAACGCGACCATCAGCCAGCAATTAGCGACCAGTAAAACCATGCAAATGCTGCTGACCATGATGCCAGCATCTGAATACGCACGTTGGGGTTTAACGCTAGAAGAAGCCGAACTGGTCAAGAGTGTATTAGCTGACATGAAGCCAATCACCAGTGAATCGATTGATTGGTTTAACACACAAGCTGATAAGCAAGAGTGGGTGTTGAAAAACCAAGGAGAGGGCGGTGGCCATTGTGTATTTGGTGACGACATTAGCGAACAAATGAGCCAACTTAAGCCAGAAGAGTACGACGCATGGGCATTGATGCAGCGCTTGTACCCACATGAACGTGACGTGCCAACCGTTGCGGTGCGTGACACTCAACAAACGCTAGTGACAGATTTAGTCAGCGAAGTCGGTTTGTTCACTGCTTACTACAAAGGTGAGCCAGTAACAGAGCTAGGCGGCTACGCGGGCTACTTAATCCGCAGCAAGCCTGCGAGTGAGAATGAAGGCGGGATCCACAGTGGAAAAGGGATTCTCGATTCGTTGGTGTTGATTAGTGCTTAATTCTGAACAGTGACAGATAACAGTAAGGCCAACGTGTATACGCTGGCCTTTTTTATGGTTCTTCGCAGATTAGCGCCAAGTTGGATAAGCGACTCAGCTTGTCGTTGCGTTATGCTGGAACCTTAAAACAAGAATCTTGATTGCTGTATTTTGGTACGAAGCACAATTTGTCTGCCGACATTTTTAAGCCGTTTTGCATCTGGATATGTGTTACCGCCCAGATCACGCAGCCGTGAGGTAAATTGAATAGCGAGCGAGTTTGAGTGAACAACACGCCGTCATCATAGGCCGGTGTAATGTTCGTCGCTTTGCCTTGCCACGCCTTATTCGTGGTTTGCACATCAATATTTGGAACAATCAGTGAGAGCATTTCTGGCTCAACGTCTTTTACGACTTTCAAGCAGATACGACACCCATCGTAGTATTGTTCTATCCAGATTTTATGTGGAATAGCGTGATCATCCCAACCCAGTTGTAAGATATGTTCCATGACTTTGTCCTTGGTATCTAAGAAGGAAAGGCAGTGCTCAACACTGCCTGAATTAGCTCAAATATTATTCGTAATTTAAACCATGTCCGAACGGGTAAAGGGTGTCGGCTTGATCATACCCAGGATAGTCTGAGTCTTGGTTCTGGATGGCTTGCGCGCTATTAGCCAAAGCAAATGGCAGTTTTCCTTGAGGCGCAAAGTTACCCGAAAGCACTTCCATGAGGTTGCTATCTGATACACCAAATGTGGCTATCACTGCACCTGCTTGTTTGAGGTTACTTTGATCGTCCAGTACGAATGGTTGTCTAAAGTTGATGGACAATACGGTGTTTTTAGCCCCAACTTCGTTCATAACCGCATTGATGTCGCTCAAGCTTGGTTCGATATGCCAAGACGCGGCTGTCGCCATTTCGCTGAACGCAAGGATATCGAGTTCATCTGGGTTAGCACCGCCAAAGATAAGATCAGGGTCTGAACCTTCGTTGGATACGCGAACACGAATAACCGCATAGTCCGTATCGGCTGGTACTGGTGGACGCGTTTCTCCTGCTTCGTAATCACCAGAAGTCACGGTAAAGTTGTACTTGTCGTCTCCAGCAATATTTTCATCCATTCCCATGACATACAGAGCAACAGGAGCTTGTGCGGTTGATTCAGCTAAAGGTAGAGTCTTATTGGTATTTTGAAGTAAGACGACAGACTTTTTCTGTGCGTAATCAGCGCGTTCTTGGTACTTGTCATTGCCTAAAACCTCTCGGGCTTTTTTCTCGTCAACGTAAGTGTTTTCGAAAAGGCCAAGCTTGAATTGTTCTTCAAGTAAGCGTGTTACTGATAGGTCGACACGCTCTTCGGTGAGCAGATCCTTTTCGACCAGTTTCACGATGACTTCTTTATCATGGAAGCCTGAAAGAACATCGACTCCAGCTTCGACCGCCATTGCAACCTGCTCATCAATCGTTTTGTGTTCCACACCCCATGCTCGCTCACCAATAATGCCGGTATCTGAGTTCACGTTACCTGTGTAACCTAATTCGTCTCTAAGCAGGTCGGTGACAATACCTTTTGAAAAGGACATACCAACATCGTTTGGCATCCATTTTTGAGCTACCGGAATGCCGTAGTAAGGCATTATTGAAGAAGCGCCAGCTTCAATCGCGGCAATAAACGGTTTTAGGTGGTAGTCAAAATTGTTCTTGGGATAGACTTGGTTCTTACCAAAGTCATAGTGTGGGTCACCGCCGTTTTCTTGTGGACCGCCGCCAGGGAAGTGTTTGATGGTTAGCGCGATACTGTCTTCGTTGACTTCACCGCCATCCTGTAACCCTTTGATCAGTGAACGCATAATGTCAGACGCTAAATCTGCATCTTCGGTAAAGGTTTCGTGTACTCGATACCAGCGAGGTTCTGTCGCCAAATCCATCATGTATCCGTACATACTGCGCAGGCCAATTGAAGACCACTCGTCATTCATGATACCAGCAAATTCAGTGATCAAATCCATGTCGCGAGTGGCTGCTAAACCTGCCTCTTTAGGCCAAGCAGAAAAGGCACCTGAAGAAACGTTGATCCCTGCTTTAGCTGATGGATCAATATGGTTACGAGCATTGGACTTGAATAGGGCGGGGATACCCATTCGAGTTTGTTCACGCAGTTCTTGAACACTATTCATGAACTGGGCCGCTTCTGTTGGGGTTATCTGACAACCTGAACGTCCTGCATCGCAATCCGGTACATTAGTTGGGGTTTCAACTACGCTGTTACGAAAGATAAAGCGAGTCATTTGGGCATCGGCAATCATGTCTTGCCCTTTACTGCTAACAAGCCCACCTTCGGATGAGTTTAAGGTGTCAATGAGCATCATGCCGGCTTTCTCGTCTAGTGTCATTCGGCTAACCAAGTCTGCTGCTCGCTCTTCAGGAGATAATCGCCAGTCTTCAAAGGGTTCCAGTGTTCCACTGCCGTTAGAATCTCGGAATTGGTAACCCTCAACGTTCAATACATCATGAACACGAGAGTTAACTTGGGGCTGTTGGAGGTTATTGTCGCTATCAGATGAGTTGCATCCTGCAAGAAGCAACGCGATTGCTATAGGTGTCAGGGTAAGACGCTTCATGGTCACGGTCCTATTGTTGGTATAATAATAAGTACATGACCAATTTTAATAATTAACGGAATATTGGTTAACCAAAACAAATCAAACTAAAGATTTGGATCACCATATAAATTTAATTGGTGATTTGATTCAATTTAGTATTGGAAATATATTGACGACGTTTAAATAACGTAAACTTAATTAGATTTCCTTTTTTGATATCCAATTAACTTTTCATTTAATTAATGGTGTATTACTTCCATATGGCTTTGTTGCGTAATTCATTGGAACTAAACCTAAAACCTACGATCTGATCAGCT
>NZ_OSDX01000109.1:0-7931 GCF_900382755.1 Vibrio sp. Evd11 | reverse complement strand
ATAACTCTTTACCATGCTGTTCAAAAAACACTCACGAAAGATCAACACGCCCTAGTAACAGGAAAGTATTCAAAAAAGCAGTATTTATTAGACATGCTCAAAATACTAAATAGATATTTACTAATCCAGCCTAATGTTGCTGGTATAGGTTTAGACATTAATAAGATACTTAAAGGCCAAAAATCTAACAAAGTATTTAGACGTGATTCATAACACTTGGTATTTTTTGTTCCATCTTTGGGTTCAGTGTTTAAAGTGGTCTGGTTGAGTTTAGTGGTCGCGTTACACATGCCTGATTTGCCTTTCAAACAACCAAACCTATACGGCATCAGTTTCACGGAGGAAACATGACAAGTGACCAACTATTGGAAAAGGCACTTTAAAGCAGTGCCAGCATCCATCAACCTCATTTTTTAAAATCTTATTTGGCTGCGAATTATCTAAATGGGTATTTCGCTAAATCAGACAATGTGTGGCTTAAAACGAGTGAGCTGATAGGCCAAACTGAGATTGAAGTTTAGGCGAGTACTCTGCAACGGTGCAAGCGCCGAAGTTTACGGATCTCCCACGCAAAGGCGAACGTTTGCCTTTTGTTTCTCAGAATTTAATTGCAACAGTAAATGACACACAAACGTAGAGGTAGCGCACAGAATCGAAAAAGGGGATATCGCGATTACGTAATCATTGATCTAGCCGATAGTGAGAGAGTGATAAGAGGTCGATAATTCGTTGTCGGATCTAAATTAGAACTTTAAATCTAATTTCTAAGTAGTTGTTATCTCAGGAAGAGTTTTTGTGCTATGCGCCCCTATATTAAATACATTATCCCTATTTTAATTCCTTTCATTATCCTCGTAATGCCGCTATCAGCGTTTCCATTTGAAGGCCTTACGATTATTCAACAACGCGTTATCGCGATCTTTTTATTAGCGGCATTGTGCTGGGTGTTCGAGCCCATCCCGATCTACGCGACGTCTGTTGTTATTATCGTTCTGCAATTGTTGATGTTGTCGGATAAAGGGCTGATCTTTTTAAGGTTTGATCATGGGCAGGAACATTTTGGTGAGTTGTTAAAATACAGCGACATCATGGCGACATTCGCCAGCCCAATCATCATGCTGTTTTTGGGCGGTTTTTTCTTAGCGATGGCCGCCACTAAGTATCGATTAGACGTAAACTTAGCCCGTGTATTATTGAAGCCATTTGGACAAGACCCAAAGTTTGTGATGCTCGGCTTAATGTTGATCACGGGTATCTTTTCGATGTTTATGTCTAACACGGCAACAACGGCAATGATGCTCTCTATTTTAACGCCGGTACTGGCTGTGTTTGGCCCGAAAGACCCCGGTCGTATAGCGTTTGCGCTTTGTATTCCTGTTGCCGCTAACATCGGTGGTATTGGTACCCCGATCGGTACCCCGCCAAACGCTATCGCACTTAAATATTTAGTTGGCGACAACCTAATTACGTTCGGTGAATGGATGGCATTTGGTGTGCCGTTTGTCGTTATTATGATGGCGTTAGCGTGGTTTTTAATAGGCTTTATGTACAAAGCTGACCAAAAGAAAATCGAGCTAAGCATCAAAGGTAAATTCCTTAAAACGCCCAAAGCCATTGCGGTATACGTCACTTTTGCGCTGACCATCATTCTTTGGTTAATGGGCTCAAGCCATGGCATGAACTCTTATACCGTCGCTCTGATTCCTGTCGCTGTGTTCTCACTCACAGGGATCATCAATAAAGAAGACCTGAAAAAGATTTCTTGGGACGTACTGTGGCTTGTATCAGGTGGTATTGCGCTTGGTTTAGCTCTCGATAAAACTGGCTTAGCAAGGCTCGTGGTACACAGCATTCCGTTTGATGCTTACTCGCCATATGTGGTGTTGTTCGGAGCGGCGTTCTTGTGTTTGGTAATGGCAAACTTCATGTCTCATACCGCAACGGCTAACTTGTTAATGCCAATTATGGCTGCATTAGGTTCGTCTATGGCTTCACTTACGCCACTAGGCGGCGAGTTAACGTTAATTCTGGTTGTGACTTTTGCCGCTTCATTAGGTATGTCGCTGCCAATCAGTACGCCACCGAATGCGTTGGCTCATGCTACTGGTCATGTGCAAAGTAATCAAATGGCTAGAATCGGTATTATTTTAGGTGTGGTTGGTGTGCTACTGAGTTTTGTTATGGTGTGGGTGCTACATTCAATTGGTCACATAGGATAACGATACGTGTATCAACAAAAGCTAGAAGCACTTATCGATCGTTATTTTAATCAGACAGAGCGTCGGGTGACGTGCCGTGCCGGTAACACCATTATTGAACAATCAGCGTTAAACACTCGTTTATATTATGTGTTTAGTGGAGAACTGGAAGGGTTTTATTCCGAAGCGAATACACCGCAAGTGCGAGTGTTTAGCGCGGGTAGTGGGGCTTTTATAGGTGTTCATAGCTTCTTTTCAGGTAATTGGACAGCATCTTCAACGGTTGTGGCCAAAACCGATGTTGAGTTAGCGTGGATCGATAAAGACACGCCTGCAGAAGATGAACGTCAGTTTGGTCCTCTTACTGCACAGTTCACACCTGTGATCGTCAATGAGTTGTCGCGTCGTCAACGCCGCGCAACACAGGAAGCGATAGCGAAACAAAAAGCGCTAGAGAAGTTACATACGGCTGAGCAAATGACGACCTTGGGTCAATTGGCTGCAGGGATTGCCCATGAGCTTAACAACGCTATTGGTGTAGTAAATAGCAAATCTGGTCGACTTGAAACGGTCATCATGGATCTGCTTGAAGAAGTGCATCCAGAAGCCAGTCAATTTTTCGATTTTGGGTTAATGCATGGTCAGAAAACGTCGTCGTTAGAAGCACGAGCACGTGGGCGACAATTTGAAAGAAAATATGGTTTAGACAAAAACATTGCTCGCTCTCTTGCAAAGGCGATTCCAATTGACGCTTTATCTGCAACAGACGTTATTTCAAAACATTGGCTGAAAAACCCAGAAGAAGCGATTCGTTTTTGGCAGATGGGCTGTGATTTACATGATTTACGTTTGGCGTCTAGACACACCGTTGGCATCGTAAAATCGGTTAAACAACTTGGCAGAGTTGATATTGACACCGAAGAAGCGGTGGATATTAATGACTCCATTAATCATGCCTTATCGTTGTTACAAAGTGAGTTGCGTAGAGTTTCTGTGCGACTGAGCCCTGCAGATTTGCCGACTTTTAAAGGATCGAAAACAGAGCTCGTTCAGATTTGGGTCAACATTGTAAAGAATGCTTGCGATGCAATGTCGAATTCAGACGATGCTGCAATAGAAATTCAAACCAGATTAAGTAAGAAAAGAATATTAGTTACGATCACGAATAACGGCCCTGAGATAGACGAGGTGACTCGTAGAAAGGTATTTCAGCCTAACTTCACCACTAAAAAAGGTGGTTTATCGTTTGGATTGGGCTTGGGTTTATCAATCGTTAAGCGGATTGTGGCGGGTTATGGCGGAAGTATCATTGTGAAAAGTGATGCTTCTAAAACTGTATTTAGAATCAAGTTACCAATAGAGGGTGAACATGGAGAAGCTTAATTTAATCTGTGTCGATGACCAGAGAGAAGTACTGAGCGCAGTGATACAAGATTTAGAGCCGCTGGCGAGTTGGCTGAATATTGAAGATTGTGAATCAGCACAAGAAGTGCTTGAACTCATTGATGAACTTGACGCAGAAGGCGAACACATTACCGTCATCGTGTCTGATCATGTGATGCCACGGAAAACGGGTGTGGAGTTACTCACTGACGTGTTCCATGACAGCCGCTTTCCGCATACAAAGAAAATTCTTCTTACAGGGCAGGCCACTCATACCGATACCATCAATGCGATTAATGCAGCAGGCATCGACCGTTACTTTGAAAAGCCTTGGCAAGCAAGCACGTTAGTTGAATGCATTCGCACTCTTGTCACTGAGTACATATTTGATCAAGGGCTTGATTACACGGATTATCAGAATGAGCTCGACCAGCAGGTTGTGTTGAGACGCTTGCGTTAGTCTCTTATGTTAGCGACTTGCGCTAGTCACTAATAAGGCGCTTGAAACTATATGCACCGAAGGATGCTTTCTGAAGGATATCGTCTTTGAAAGATGTAATCTTTCGGTGCCTATATTGCTCCTCTCGTTTTAGTCTTAAATGAGACCTAAACCTGCTTGGTTCTAAGACTGATGCTGGTGTAATGTGGACAACTTAATGGAACATTGGCAAGTCTAAGTATCGAGTCGATAAATCCTTTCAGCGCTCTCAGTGGCATAGAAAAAACTCGCTTCACCATGAGCGCCGTCGTGATAGCTAAATCACTGAACCGACGTGGCCTCCCGTGCATATTATGTTTGCTTTTCGCCCACCCGCTTATCGCTTCTTCAATAATCCAAACGGTCAGAGATCCGCGGTTAATGAGTGATTGGTTGTATTGCTTCCAGTTGGTCGTTTTGTTACGAGGTTTAGGCATGGTCAAGGTATGGTTTTTGAATTCCCTGGAGGTTCCGTTGATTCCGGTGAGTCGGGTAGCCAAGCCGCAATTAGAGAATTGTGGGAAGAAACAGGCCTTAAAGATTTACAGCTTCTCGGCACTCATCAAGCTTTGAATAACTTCAGCGGTGAGATTCATTATGTAGTTTTGCGTGCGGTTCAGAATGATGAACCGAAAATGGTCGACGCAGAAAGACAGCAAGCTTTCTATTGGCTAGAGCCCTCAGCTATTCCTCTTGATGATTTTTATCGTGCAGATATCGAGTTTATAGAGAACCATTTAAGCCAATATGCCTATCAAAGATGCTAATTACATAACAACCACATTTATTTCGCATCGGTTTCACAAAGGAAACATGACAAGCGACCTTCGGTTGACGCGAGCAATTCGAAGTTTGTACTTGTTCTATCGAGTAAAAATAAGTCTGGTGGACGGATGTGAATTTCTTTCGACGGCTTACCACATTAACGCCGATATATATGCTTTGAAGTGAAGTGGGATTCATAATAGGCTAACTCGTCGTGCTTGCGTAATGTGGCCTCACGTCTCAGTCGATTTTTGTGTGTACGATGAAACAGTTGATGTGGATGTGTCTCTCACTAACTAACGTGACGTTAGCACTAAGAGCCATACTACAAGGAGGTTTTATGTTTCCATTAGATATATTTGTTACTTACACGCTGGCTTGTTTACTGCTAGTTATCTCGCCGGGGCCGGATAATTTGCTTGCTATAGGTCGAGGTTTAAGCCAAGGCCGATTGGCAGCAATAATGTCAGGTATGTCTTCTGGGGTGGGGATTCTATTTCATGTCGTTGCCGCGACCTTTGGGCTTACCCTTCTCATTCAAACTTCTGAAGTAGCGTTTTACGTTGTCAAACTCGTTGGCGCAGCTTACCTCATTTGGTTGGGTGTGAGAGTGCTTCGTACGAGAAATTTGTTCACATTAGAACCAGCGAAAAAACAGCCTCTAAAAGTCATCTTTTCTACGGGTTTTCTATCTGCCGCGCTTAATCCAAAGCCAGGTATGTTTGTTCTTGCTTTTGTACCTCAATTTGTAAACCCAAACTTAGGGTCGGTGACAACTCAAATGATCGGTTATGGAGTTTGGTTTGCTCTATTAACAGCAATTGGTTTTAGTTTAATGGGTGTCTTCTCGTTTCAATTATCAGAGTGGTTCAGGAACAAACCTAAGTTAGTGTCAGGGTTGAATATTGGTGCAGGTATTACATTCGTTTCTTCTGGGTTAGCTGTGGCGTTTATGAAGCAGCGATAATCGGTGTGCTAGGCATTGATTTGGTAAGATTCACAACGTTTGGCACTTTTACTTTGGGTGCTAATCGTTTTAGTTGGTAGTCGTCATCACAATTCAACAGAGCGCTCGGCTGTAATGAGATTTAAACAAAACAGATAGGATATTTTATGGACAATGAGCAATTAGAGTATGCAGGTTTTTGGGTGCGATTAGGGGCTGCGTTAATTGATACATTCCTGTTCTTACTGGTAACCATGCCTTTATTGTATTGGGTATATGGTGACTATTATTTTGATTCAGATGAGTTCATCTTAGGCGGCTGGGATGTGTTGTTAAACTGGGTGCTCCCTTTTATCGCAACAGTCATCTTTTGGGTTTATCGATCTGGCACTCCAGGCAAAATTGCTTTGAAGCTTCAAGTTGTGAATGCGGAGACCGGAGAGGCGCTTTCTACAGGTAAATCAATTTTAAGGTACCTTGCGTATTACATAAGTATTCTTCCTCTGTGTTTTGGCTTTGTTTGGATTGCGTTTAGCGGAAAGAAACAAGGTTGGCATGATTTAATTGCCAATACAGTCGTTATTAGACCAACAAATAAGGGCATTGAACCCGTAAAATTTGGAAAGTGAACTTAAGAAAACTCAGGCTGGCAGTTAATGCATAATGTTTGTTGTTCTAACTTGGTTTGGTGTAATTGGTACAACTATCGTTCTGCACTCTGCCTACGTATCGACGATTTGCATACGGAGTGGCCCTGATGACTTCGCCATACCGCGGTGCATTAGATTTAGGTTAGTTCTCAACTTCTAGCGAGTTATGTATTGCTCTATAATAATCGTGTATTACATGAGAAGAAGATATTGATGAACGATAATAGAGAGATAATTGCATACCTCCGCGAGAGTATTCCTGCGTTTGAATGCGTTAAGGGCTGTCATGATTGTTGTGGGCCAGTAACGACTTCTTCGGAAGAAATGTCGCGATTACCAAGGAAATCTGACGCTGAGCATGAAGCGGCCTTAGATGAATACAACTGTGTGCATTTAGGCCCGAATGGTTGTGAGGTATATGAAGAGCGACCATTAATCTGTCGGTTGTTTGGTACAACACCTCGTATGGCATGTCCAAACGGATGCCGTCCAGTAGAAATGGTCGATCTGAAAATTGAACGTCAGGTGCATTACTTCATCAGGAACACTCGCCAAGTTTTAGTGTAGTTGGCTCAATAGCCAACAGAACACCCACAATCACATAAGCATTAAAGACAGCTCACTTGTCTCAGATAAAATAGTGCAATATTGGCGTAATGCGTTAAATGGTTAGAAGTCCAATTTAACCAGTGGGTTAACACAGTATATGAAAGGGAATGAGACTCAGGATGAGTACAGGTTTTAAAGGTTCGTGTTTGTGTGGAAGTGTTCGCTTTTCGGTTGATGGATTCAGTGAAAAGGTAGCCAACTGTTATTGTTCAATGTGCCGAAAATTTCACGGTGTAGCTTTTGGTACGTTAGTTGGTGTTCAAGGGTTGAGCTGGCTTTCAGGCATTGATTTACTCAAAGAGTTTGTGGCATCAAACGGCACAACACGAACATTCTGTTCCAACTGTGGTTCAAGTTTAGGCTTCAGAGTACAAGGTGAACCTTTAGAAAACATCGAACTAGCAATATCGATATTCGACGTGGATATTCCAGTCAAAATTGATGCTCAAATTTACACCAACTACAAAGCGAGCTGGTGTGAATTACAGCCAGACTTACCTACGCATTCAGAAGGGCGAACAAGTTAATCGATCTTCGATTCTTTGAATCGCAAATATTGAATGCACAGTGATTATGGTTAACGTGCTTGGTGTTGCCCAATTCTTAACGCACGTTGACTTCTCCCCCAAAATTTATTGAGGCAGCTCGAAAAGATCGGGTTTTCATACAATCCTATATTGGCATCTATCCATACTGAATCCAGGAGGAAAGTATGAGATGGTTAATAATTAAAAATGCGTTCATTACGCTTACTATAGGATTTGGAATTGTATGGCTAATTTCTCGAGGAGACTATTTAGCCACAGCGTCAGTTTACCCGATCGACTTTGTGTTCTTATGGTTGGGCGCTGACGGATCCCCTCATAATTCCCCTAGTCCTGCATTGTGTGTGAGCCTTTGAT
>NZ_OSDX01000106.1:0-9424 GCF_900382755.1 Vibrio sp. Evd11 | reverse complement strand
ACAACAGCTACCTTTCGCAAATCCTTGCAGGACAAGGGGCTTCGTAATCTTGCCCTGGCTCTCTTATGGCTTTCATTTCGCGAAGCTTAATGCGAGCTTGCTCAAGTGACATATCAGGAAAGGTACCTAGCTTAATCTGTACAAGTTTACCACCTGACTCTGGGCTTCTATAGCGATAGGTAAAAGTTTTCCTGCCCGTCTTTCCACAGGCTATTCTTAGCCCTCGGTTTTCTCCAGTATCAGACAAGACACCTTTCTTAGCCGTTAGCGCCTCAATTGTCTTATTCGTTATAGATTTGATATTCTTCTTATCAGCCATTTATCGGGGTCCCTTATCGCAATATTGTGCGGCGATTGTATTATCTAGTATAGGAAATAAAAAAACTACACTTTTACCTACACTAATGATCGCGCTGTAGTGAAATCCTTTGATACTTAGTGGGACTTGTTGAAGATCCCAGAAATTCATAACCCATTGATTTAAAGTAACTTAATGCAAAAAGAAACCACTAAAAACAAAGACATAAAAGCAGCGCATACACCTATGATGCAGCAGTACCTAAAACTAAAAGCAGAAAATCCAGAAATTTTGCTGTTCTATCGCATGGGAGATTTCTACGAGCTTTTCTACGATGATGCTAAAAAAGCCTCTCAACTCCTCGATATTTCGCTAACCAAGCGTGGCTCTTCAAACGGTGAGCCTATTCCTATGGCTGGCGTTCCATACCACGCCGTTGAAGGTTACCTTGCGAAGTTAGTGCAGTTGGGCGAGTCCGTAGCGATTTGTGAGCAGATTGGTAATCCAGCAACTTCAAAGGGACCGGTTGATCGCGCTGTCGTAAGAATTGTGACACCGGGAACTGTAACGGATGAAGCCTTGCTTTCTGAGCGTGTTGATAACTTAATTGCCTCCATTTACCACCACAATGGTAAATTCGGCTACGCGACGCTTGATATTACTTCTGGCCGATTCCAGCTATGTGAGCCGGAAACCGAAGAAGCGATGGCGGCAGAGCTACAAAGAACGTCACCACGTGAGCTGCTATTCCCTGAAGATTTCGAACCCGTAAATTTGATGGCAAGCCGTAATGGTAATCGCCGTCGCCCAGTATGGGAATTTGAATTAGATACAGCGAAGCAGCAACTCAATCAACAATTTGGTACTCGTGACCTAGTTGGTTTTGGCGTTGAAACAGCCAAGCTTGGTTTGTGTGCTGCGGGCTGTTTGATTCAGTATGTAAAAGACACGCAACGTACCGCTCTTCCTCATATCCGTTCACTCACAATGGATAAACAAGATCACTCAGTGATCCTTGATGCGGCTACTCGCCGTAATTTGGAGATCACCCAAAATCTTAGTGGCGGCACAGACAACACCCTAGCCGAAGTACTCGATCATACTGCGACTGCTATGGGTAGTCGTATGCTTAAGCGTTGGTTACATCAACCCATGCGTAATATTTCAGCTCTTGATCAACGCCTAGATGCGATTGGTGAGATGAAAGATCTGGCTCTGTTTACTGAGTTACAACCAACGCTGAAACAGATCGGTGATATCGAGCGTATTCTTGCGCGTCTTGCACTTCGTTCTGCTCGTCCACGTGATATGGCACGACTCCGCCAAGCAATGGAATACTTACCAGAGCTTGCAGAAACGCTGACGCAACTTAAGCACCCATACCTTACTCAGCTTGCTCAATATGCATCTCCTGTCGATGAAGTGTCAGAGCTGCTTGAGCGTGCGATCAAAGAGAACCCACCGGTGGTGATCCGCGATGGTGGCGTGATAGCTGAAGGCTACAACGCAGAACTCGATGAATGGCGCGATCTTGCCGCGGGTGCAACCGAGTTTCTGGATAAGCTTGAGCAAGAAGAGCGTGAACGTCACGGTATCGACACGCTTAAAGTTGGCTACAACAACGTACACGGTTTCTTCATTCAAGTTAGCCGCGGGCAAAGCCATCTTGTGCCACCACACTATGTTCGCCGTCAAACACTGAAAAATGCAGAGCGCTACATTATTCCTGAGCTGAAAGAGCACGAAGACAAAGTTCTCAGCTCTAAATCGAAGGCTCTAGCTATCGAGAAGAAGTTGTGGGATGAGTTGTTTGATTTGTTACTGCCTTATCTAGAGCGAATACAAAACATTGCTTCTTCAGTGTCTCAACTGGATGTTCTACAAAACTTAGCTGAACGTGCAGACACCCTAGATTACTGTCGTCCAACCATGACAGAGTTTGCTGGTGTACAAATTCAGGCGGGTCGTCACCCCGTTGTTGAACAAGTAATGGACGAACCCTTTATTGCTAACCCTATCGACCTCAATGATCAACGTAAGATGCTGATCATCACGGGTCCAAACATGGGTGGTAAGTCGACCTACATGCGTCAGACCGCACTCATTGCGCTGATGGCTCATATAGGTTGTTATGTTCCAGCAGAAAGTGCGACGATTGGTTCTATCGACCGTATCTTTACTCGTATTGGCGCATCCGATGACTTGGCTTCGGGTCGTTCAACCTTCATGGTTGAGATGACAGAAACCGCAAACATTCTGCACAACGCGACACCAAATAGCCTTGTGTTAATGGATGAAATCGGTCGTGGTACCAGTACTTACGATGGTCTGTCTCTGGCTTGGGCAAGTGCGGAATGGCTAGCCAATCAAATCAATGCGATGACACTATTTGCAACGCACTACTTTGAGCTAACTGAGCTACCAAACCAAATACCAACCTTAGCGAACGTACACTTAGATGCGGTTGAACATGGCGACAGCATTGCCTTTATGCACGCAGTTCAAGAAGGTGCAGCAAGTAAATCTTACGGCCTTGCGGTTGCAGGATTGGCTGGCGTGCCTAAAGCAGTAATCAAAAACGCACGTGCGAAGCTGACTCAGCTAGAAGCATTGAGTATCGACTCTCCGACATCAAAGCCAAGTGGCGTTGATATCGCGAACCAACTGAGCCTGATACCTGAACCAAGTGAAGTAGAACAAGCACTTGCGAATGTTGATCCAGATGATCTGACACCTCGCCAAGCATTAGAAGAACTCTACCGTTTGAAGAAGTTGCTTTAGTCTCTTTCCAAGTAGGTTGTTATTGTCGTTTTGTACTGTCGCTTGAGCCGGCAGCATCAAATACAAAAGCCACAAACAAAAAAACGCTGACTTAAAAAGTCAGCGTTTTTATTTGTCTTCTATTCAAAGAAACATCATCAGTTCATTTAGTCGTTTTCTACGTTGAACAGATTTTCCATATTCAAGCCTTGCTTGATTAGAATCTCACGTAAACGACGAAGACCTTCAACTTGGATTTGGCGAACACGTTCACGAGTTAGGCTAATTTCACGACCTACTTCTTCTAGTGTTGATGGTTCATAGCCAAGTAATCCAAAGCGACGCGCCAGCACCTCTTTCTGCTTAGGATTCAGCTCATCAAGCCAGAAAATCAACGAGTTTTTAATATCGCTATCTTGAGTTGAAACCTCAGGATCTGAGTTATTGATGTCCGGAATAATATCCAGTAGCGCTTTCTCACCATCACCACCAATTGGCGTATCAACAGAGCTCACTCTTTCGTTTAGACGAAGCATCTTACTCACATCACCGACTGGCTTATCTAGCTTAGAAGCAATTTCTTCTGCCGTTGGTTCGTGGTCAAGTTTTTGTGATAACTCTCGTGCTGTACGCAGGTAGATGTTCAGCTCTTTCACAACATGAATTGGCAAACGGATAGTGCGAGTCTGATTCATTAGCGCACGTTCAATGGTTTGACGAATCCACCATGTCGCGTAAGTTGAGAAACGGAAGCCACGCTCTGGATCAAACTTCTCTACGGCGCGAATCAAGCCTAGGTTGCCTTCTTCAATAAGATCGAGAAGTGCAAGACCACGGTTGCTATAACGACGAGAAATTTTTACCACCAAACGCAGGTTACTTTCGATCATGCGTTTACGTGCTGCTTCATCACCGCGTAGAGCTCGACGTGCATAAAGCACTTCTTCTTCAGCGGTTAATAGTGGTGAGAAACCGATTTCGCCTAAGTAGAGTTGAGTAGCATCTAAACTTTTAGATGTAACTTCAGTCTCTTCTTTCGTTTCGGCTTTCTTTTTGACTGTTCGTTTTGCTTTTCCAAGAGCTTCCGGTTCCGTGGTTGCTTGGTTAAGATCGAACTCTTCTTTGGTTACTGCATTGCTTATACTCATAACGCCTCCCCCTGGCGAAATTAGCATGACATTACAACTTCATATGTCGCTAAATGACTGTGTCACTCCATACAATACGTAATTTTGCATACTGTATTTAAGGTAAATATCGTTTTGGATTAACGGACTTACCTTGGTAACGAATCTCAAAGTGCAGCCTAACACTGCTGGCTCCAGAGCTTCCCATTGTTGCAATCTTCTGCCCTGGTTTCACACTTTGCCCTTCAGATACTAATAGTCGGTCGTTATGCGCGTATGCACTTAAGTAATTATCATTGTGCTTCACAATCACTAGATTGCCGTAGCCTCGTAGTGCATTACCCGAATAAACAACCGTTCCCCCTGCAGTAGATACTATTGGCTGACCTCGCTGTCCTGCTATGTCTATGCCTTTATTTCCTTGTTCGCCTACAGAGAAATTCTTGATTACTCTCCCTTTAGTTGGCCATAACCATTTGGATACTTTATCACTTGTTGGTTTGGTGGACGGTGTAACATTCTGTTTACCTTTAGACCCAACATACTCCTTTGATTTGGATTGTTCAACCTTCTTTGGTGGATCTTTTTTCACCGGTTTGGCGGAAGTTTGCGCTGGCTTAGAATTAGAGTTTTTACTCTTTACTGGCGTGCTTTTAGGCTTACTGCTCGCAGACGCAGTCGTGGCCGCGGCTGCAGGAGCAACCACAGCTGCTGCAACGACAGTTGATTTACCATACGCTGGTGCGCTATAGCTAGGACGCCATAACTTAAGCTTCTGTCCGGGATGAATAGTGTAAGGTGCTGCGAGGTTGTTATAACTCACAAGGTCTTTAACGTCTTTATTGGTGACATAAGCAATGAAATAAAGGGTATCGCCTTTTTTGACCTCATAGTAACTGCCACGATAACTACCTCGATCGATCGATGAGTAATTTTTGTTTAGGCTAGAAACTGGCGCAGGCGAGTTAGCCGCACACCCAACAAGTGCACAGCTAAGTAAAAAAGTACTTCCTTTAAAAACCTTCGAACGCATCGACTCTTTATCCACCTACACCATTAGTCTTGTTATTAAGCTAGCTCACCAGGAACAAGAGGTACAAACCTTACCATTTCAATCACACTGGATAAGAACTCATCACCATGACGAACAATTTTCAGCAACTGTTGCTCATCATCACCAACAGGAATCAACAAGCGACCACCATCTTTCAGCTGCTGCAAGAGAGCTTGAGGGATCGACTCCGCTGCTGCTGTTACAATAATGGCATCAAAAGGCGCTTTTGCTGCCCAGCCTTGCCAACCATCACCATGTTTGGTTGATATGTTGTAGAAATCGAGCTGTTTGAGACGACGTTTAGCATCCCATTGCAATGATTTGATTCTTTCAACCGAATACACATGATCAACCAGTTGAGCCAAGACAGCCGTTTGATAGCCAGAACCCGTTCCGATCTCCAAAACACGGCTATTTTGCTGTAATTCTAGCAACTCTGTCATCTTTGCGACAATGTACGGCTGAGAAATCGTCTGGCCCTGTCCGATAGGAAGCGCATTATTATCATAGGCTTGATGATACATCGCCTGTGATAAAAAGCTCTCTCTCGGCAGTTGATAAATAGCATCAAGAACCTTTTGATCCTGAATACCATTTTCAATCAGAAAAGTAATTAAGCGCTCTGCTTGAGGATTACTCACTTACTTCTCCCCTAACCATGTTGTCATCGCACCTAGCGACTCATGCGCTGTCAGGTCAACTTGTAACGGTGTTACCGATACAAAGCCATGCTCGATAGCGTAAAAATCGGTACCTTCACCGGCATCTTGTTCTTTACCTGGAGGACCAAGCCAATAAATATCATGACCACGTGGATCTTTTTGCTTAATCATATCTTCAGCATGATGGCGAGCACCTAGGCGAGTCACCTGAGTGCCAGACAACTGTTCTAAAGCTAAATCAGGGATATTGACGTTTAACAGGCGATTGGTTGGGATTGGGTTTACTAAATGTTGTTCGACGATACGACGAGCAATGGCCGCCGCTGTCTTAAAATGTTTTTTACCCACTAGAGAAAATGCCACCGATTGAACGCCTAAAAAGTGCCCTTCCATGGCTGCTGCCACAGTGCCTGAATAAAGCACATCATCACCTAGGTTAGCACCGTGATTAATACCCGTTAATACCAGATCGGGCATATCATTTTTTAGCAGTTCATTTAACGCAAAGTGTACACAGTCGGTCGGTGTTCCTTGTACCGAATA
The DNA here is from genome assembly GCF_900382755.1 of Vibrio sp. Evd11. Classification (NCBI taxonomy): domain Bacteria; kingdom Pseudomonadati; phylum Pseudomonadota; class Gammaproteobacteria; order Vibrionales; family Vibrionaceae; genus Vibrio; species Vibrio sp. Evd11. Next base: position 2,980 of record NZ_OSDX01000106.1, on the reverse strand, counting down.
TGTATCTTCGGTAATTTCTTGAACACGTAAAGGCTGTTCTAAAGTTAATGAATTTGAAGCACCCGAGCGATTACGGTCAGGTGCCACAATGATAATTTCAGCAAGATCACGTAATTCATTGGCCAGCTCATGAATACCTTGAGCATGCACACCATCATCGTTGCTGAGTAAAATCTTCATCTTGTATCCTTTCTTTTGTTCCAATGCCAAGTCACTTAATTTCCGATATCAAGTGACTTCGCTCCAAGCAGAATCGTTATTGCTCGTAGCTTCTCTCTACGTGAACTTCTTCAACCAATTCACGAACAATAGCGGTTGCGAAACAACCTGCATCGAGAGAGAACTTAAGAGTGACATTATCTTCGTTCACTTCCCAAGTTAAACCCATCGGCTTCAACGAAGCTTCACGGCGATCATGGCGCATACGGTTACCACAAATAAGCGCCATTAGATCCGGTTCAGCATCAAGGTGTTTCTGCTCTAGAGCTTGAGACGCATCGGTCGTCGGTAACGCATTATCTCCAGCCAAAGCAACGGTAATAAACGCAGAACCGTTCGCGATGTCTTGATTTACCGTTTCGATATTGTCTGCCGTCACAGCTAATTGAGCGCCGTCTTTAACGACGATATCGCCAACCAATGCCGACGCAAACGCATCTTGCTCAATACGGTCAGAAAGGATTAAGTTGTAGATCCAAGAACGAGCAGCAGAGAGGTACAAGCTGCGCTTATTTTGATTACGCGTGCGAACGTTTTCACGACCCCAACGGCGAGCTTCAGATAAGTTGTTACCTTCATTACCAAAGCGCTGAGCACCGAAGTAATTTGGCACGCCTACCTGAGCAACTTTTTCTAAACGCTTTACCACATCATCGCAGTCCGTTACTTCAGACAAAGTCAGCTCAAATTGGTTGCCAATTAAATCGCCTGGACGTAGCTTTTTGTTGTGACGTGCTGTCGCCAAGATCTCAATGCTTGGGTATTGTGCGAGAAAAGCAGAAAAGTCAGGTTCACCTTTTGGTAGATGCACGCTTAACCACTGTTCTGTCACAGCATGACGGTCTTTCAAACCAGCCCAGCTCACGTCTTTCGACTTAACACCACACGCTTTAGCCAGTTCGTTTGCTACGAAGCTCGTGTTCTCACCAGTTTTACGAATACGCACCATTAAGTGCTCGCCTTCACCAGTAAACTCAAAACCCAAGTCTTCATTAACGACAAAGTGTTCGGCTTTTGCTTTTAGTTTTGCTTTCGCAGTTGGTTTACCGTTTAGGTAAGCCAATGAAGATAAAATATCTGACATGCTGTTCTTTTCGTGTTGGTGCTTACGCACTTTTAGTAATTAGGACCACCGCTTCACATGCGATGCCCTCTTTGCGACCTGTAAAACCTAAACGCTCAGTAGTCGTGGCTTTTACATTCACATTGCTAATGCTTGTTTCTAAATCTTGAGCAATGGCTTGGCACATAGAGTCTATATGAGGAGCCATCTTTGGAGCTTGCGCCATGATAGTAATATCCGCATTACCAATCACATAACCTTGCTCTTTTACTCGACGATAAACATCTTTAAGTAATTCGCGGCTATCTGCGCCTTTCCATTCATCATCCGTATCAGGGAAATGACGACCAATATCACCCGCTGCAATTGAACCCAGTAAAGCATCGCATAATGCGTGCAGGGCAACATCACCGTCTGAGTGTGCGATAAGACCCTGTTCATAAGGGACGCTCACGCCACCAATAATTACCGGGCCTTCACCACCAAATTTGTGTACATCAAAGCCATGGCCAATACGAATCATCATTATTCCTTATTCTGACTTAAATAGAACTCAGCCAAAGCCAAATCTTCAGGCTGAGTAATCTTAAAATTATCTGAACGCCCAGCAATCAGTGCTGGCGATAAACCTTTCCACTCAAACGCAGACGCTTCATCGGTAATTGAAACACCTTGTTTCAAGGCTTCACTCAAGACTTTCCGTAAAGGCTTAGATCGAAACATCTGAGGGGTAAGCGCATGCCAGAGATCGACGCGATCGACCGTGTGTTCAATTTGTCCTTGAGCACCGCGTTTCATTGTATCGCGAACAGGCGCAGCTAAAATCGCACCAACATCATGGGCCATAGCACCAGAGATCAGTTTGTCGATATCACTCAATTGGATACAAGGCCTGGCGGCATCATGCACCATCACCCAATCACTGAGTTGCTGTTGAGCAATATAGTCCAGGGCAGAAAGCACCGAGTCGGCTCTTTCCGTCCCGCCGGACACTCTGATCACCTGTGGATTAAGGTTAAGCGGTAATTCAGGGTAGTAAGGGTCATCGTCGCTGACCGCTACCACAATTTTAGACACCTGAGGGTGAGACAACAATTTCTCAACGGTGTGCTCTAAAATCGTTTTACCGTGAATTTGAAGATATTGCTTGGGACGGTCGGCCTTCATTCGGCTGCCGACGCCCGCAGCGGGGACCACTGCAATAACGCTTTGAAGTTGGTTCGACATTAATGAGATTCCTCACCAATAATACGATAAAACGTTTCGCCTTCTTTCACCATTCCAAGCTCATGACGTGCGCGCTCTTCAATCGCGTCTAAGCCTTGGCGTAAATCGTCGATTTCCGCAAACATCTCAGCATTACGAAGATGAAGCTTTTCATTTACTTGCTGTTGAACTTGGATTTCGTTGTTCACACCGTAGTAATCAGAAATACCATTTTTACCGAGCCACAGTGTGTGTTGTAGCCAGCCAAACATTATGAGCAGTACTAAAGCAAAAATTCGCATAACACCTTTCGCCGGTTGAAAAAGAAGGAACTAGAATAAGGCACATATATACCATAATGAGCTTATTGGTGCGAGATATGTGGTGTCAGGGAATCAATAAGTCGGGGAGTTATTGGACAGAATAGTGAGTGGTAATCGGGTAGCCGAGGGTGTCTAACCCTCAGCCCCCACACCACCCTGCATGCGGCTC
>NZ_OSDX01000107.1:0-9320 GCF_900382755.1 Vibrio sp. Evd11 | reverse complement strand
GGCTTGTTCAACACTCGGGATTTAGTGTTGGCTTCGCAACACCTTAATCCTTATTTGTGATTTAGTGTTGGCTTCGCAACACCTTAATCCTTATTTGTTAGGTGTTAACGCTCTAACACAGTCAGTGGCCAGCCAATATCAGTTTGTCGATTGGATTCGATTTCTAGCTCTGCGGCTGTGAGAGGGTTGTCTTGCAGCCATTGCTTCGAGATCGTAAGTGTCAGATTGTCGCCTTCTGTCGTCAGTTGAACTTTAGGTTCCAGTTCAGGAGTACGACGATGGGTAAGCAAAATAGCCAAACGCAGAATACGTAAAATACGCTTGCTGCTCGTACCAGAAACAGCGTGTTGTTCTGGTAGTGAGGTTAATTGCTCACGGTAGCGACGTGCTAACTCACCCAAGTAGTGCTTTTGAGCTCGGGTAAAGCCTGGCAAGTCTAAGTTCTGTAGTAAGTAAGCGCTGTGCTCTCCGCCTTTTTTGAAATCAATGGTTAAACCGATTTCATGAAGCTTCGCGGCAGTTTGCAATAATACGCTAGCTTGAGGCTCTGAAACCCAAGTTTCGGCTCCTGCTTGTTCAAACAACGTTTGTGCTAGTACAGCCACTTGTTCACCGTAGCTCACGTCCATTTGGTAGCGAGATTGAACGCTTGTCACGGTACGAGCACGGATATCTTCTTGGCGTAGTTCGTCAACCATCTCGTAGGCTAGGCCTTCACGTAGTGCGCCGCCAGCGAGTGTCATCGAATCAATTTCAAGCAGCTCAAAAATCGCGATAAGAATAGAAAGACCACTTGGGAACACTAATGCACGTTCAAGGGTTAAGCCTTCTATCTCAAGCTCTTCTAAGCGCTCTGTAATCATTGCTTGTTTTTGTAGACGCTTAAGTTTGGCATGAGTAATGACTTCATCCATGCCTTGCGCCAACATGATTTCTTGCAGTGCTTGAACAGTGCCACTTGCACCCACACACACATCCCATCCGATATCAGTGTAGCTATCAAGGATAGGAGCCAACGTAGATTTAGCCGCTTCAATGGCGTTATCAAAGTTGGTTGCGGTTAATTGGCGATCTTTAAAGTGGCGTTCAAGCCAAGTAACACAACCCATCTTTAGGCTGGTTAAGGCTTTGGCTGAGAAACCTTCACCGATGATCATTTCGGTACTTGCACCACCAATATCAACCACTAGTCGGCGGCCGCTGCCACCAGAAGTGTGTGCTACGCCTTTATAGATAGTCGCAGCTTCTTCTTCACCAGAGATAACATTGATGTCGTAACCGAGTATCTGGTTCGCTTTCTCTAGAAAGATATCCACATTAGTCGCTGTACGCAGGGTAGCGGTACCGACAATGCGGATATTTTCTTTTGGAATATCTTGCAGTCGCTCTGCAAAGAGACTCAAACAGTCCCAGCCGCGCTGCATAGCTTCTGTACTAAGCGCATTGTTTTCATTTAAGCCTGCAGCTAAACGCACCTTGCGCTTAATTTTAGCCATGGTTTGAACGCTGCCATCGATATGACGCACAACGAGCATATGAAAACTGTTCGACCCGAGGTCGATTGCAGCGTAAAGCGGGGGTGACACTGTTTGACTCATAAGCGACTAAGCTTCCTTGTTATGACGCGGTTGGCGTGGGCGACGGTTCTGGTTTGGTTTACGGTTACCGTTGCGTGGACCATTGTTGTTTGAGCGACGTTGTTGCGGGTTACGTGTACGTAAGCGCATCGGTGCTGGCAGATCTTCCAGTAGTGCAGAAGCATCGTAGTCAGACATTGGGATAGCGTGCTCAATGTATTCTTCGATTGGTGGCAAGTTGATTGCGTAATCTTCACAAGCAAAGCTGATCGAGTGACCGCTTTCACCAGCACGACCTGTACGGCCGATACGGTGAACGTAATCTTCACAATCGTCAGGTAGGTCAAAGTTGAATACGTGTGTTACTTGAGGGATGTGTAGGCCACGTGCTGCAACATCCGTTGCGACAAGCAGGTCAACATCACCTTTAGTGAATTGCTCAAGAATCTTTTCACGTTTCTTCTGAGGAACATCACCCGTTAGCAAACCAACACGGTGACCATCGGCAGCCAAGTGGCCCCAAACTGATTCACATTTGTGCTTAGTGTTAGCGAAAATGATTGCGCGATCTGGCCACTCTTCTTCGATTAACGTTTGTAGAAGAGCCATTTTGTGTTCGTTAGAAGGGTAGAAAAGCTCTTCTTGAATACGGTGACCGGTCTTACGCTCAGGTTCAACAACGACATGCTCTGGGTTGTGCATGTGTTCGAATGCAAGTTCTTGTACGCGGTAAGACAGCGTCGCAGAGAACAGCATGTTCAGGCGATCTTTAGGTTCTGGCATACGGCGGAACAAGAAGCGGATGTCTTTGATGAAACCAAGATCGAACATGCGATCAGCTTCGTCAAGAACAACAGCTTGAATGTGGTTAAGGTTAAATACCTTTTGTTTGTAGAAATCGATGATGCGACCAGTCGTACCAATTAAGATATCTGCGCCTTCTTCGATCTTACCTAGTTGCTTGTCGTAGCTCTCGCCACCGTAAGCTAATGCTGCTTTGATACCCGTGCTTTCAACCAGAGAGTCAGCATCGTTGTAGATCTGAATCGCGAGTTCACGCGTTGGTGCCATAATAATCGCACGTGGCTGATTAGGCTTGCGGCCTTCATGCTCAGGTGTTTTTAGCAGGTGGTTGAATGTAGCAGTAAGAAACGCTAGCGTTTTACCAGTACCCGTTTGGGCCTGGCCTGCGATGTCTTGGCCGGTGAGCAGTACCGGGAGCGCCAAGGCTTGGATAGGGGTACAGTAATCGAACCCTTTTTTCTCCAATCCTTCAATGACTTGCGGGAGTAAATCCAAGTCGGCGAACTTTTGCTCTGTGATATGCGTCTTTTTCATTGCTATAGAATATCAGCTTAAGCTTGCAATACGAAAGTAAATACATTCCAATAGGGCATCTATTTACTGGTTATCATCCAACCAGTTCTAAAAAATACATTGGAGTGGAAGATGAGTGATAAGATTTTGCAGCTAACTGATGACGGTTTTGATAACGATGTGATCAACGCTGCAGGCCCGGTTCTTGTTGATTTTTGGGCAGAATGGTGTGGTCCATGTAAAATGATTGCTCCGATTCTTGATGAAATCGCAGACGAGTACGAAGGCAAGCTCACTATCGGTAAATTAAATATCGACCAGAATGCTGGAACTCCACCAAAGTTTGGTATTCGTGGTATTCCAACGCTACTTCTTTTCAAAGATGGCGGCGTAGCAGCAACTAAAGTTGGTGCATTGTCTAAAACTCAACTTAAAGAGTTCCTAGACGCTAACCTTTAATTAGGTGAGCCTTTGAAAAGAAACCGCGCAGTTAACAAATGCGCGGTTTTGTTTTTTCTAAGCTATGGACTAGTCTTAGTTTTAGTGCTAATTTATCGCACGTTAATTGAACGAATTTCTCTTCTTGGTCGATCCTGTGACCAACTCCTTCTTAACTTAAGAAAACAGATCCTATTTTGACTAAACAAACTTCCACCACTATGAATCTCACTGAACTGAAGAACAGACCTGTGTCTGAACTTGTTAAACTTAGCGAAAGCCTAGGTCTTGAAAATCAAGCTCGTCTAAGAAAACAAGACATTATCTTCTCCATCCTTAAAGCGCATGCAAAAAGTGGTGAAGACATCTTTGGTGATGGTGTTCTAGAAATTCTTCAAGACGGTTTTGGTTTCCTGCGTAGCGGCGACAGCTCGTACCTTGCTGGACCAGATGATATTTACGTATCACCAAGCCAGATTCGTCGTTTTAACCTTCGCACAGGTGACTCGATTGGCGGTAAAATCCGTCCACCTAAAGATGGCGAACGTTACTTTGCACTGCTTAAAGTAAACACGGTTAACTACGACAAGCCAGACAACGCTCGTAACAAAATCCTTTTTGAAAACCTGACTCCTCTTCATGCCAACGAACGTATGGTAATGGAAGCGGGTAACGGCGCGACTGAAGATATCACAGCTCGAATTCTTGACCTTGCTTCACCAATTGGTAAAGGTCAGCGTGGTCTGATTGTTGCTCCGCCTAAAGCAGGTAAGACAATGCTTCTGCAAAATATTGCACAAAGCATTGCACGCAACCATCCTGAGTGTGAACTAATGGTTCTACTTATCGATGAGCGTCCAGAAGAAGTAACAGAAATGCAGCGCCTAGTTAAAGGCGAAGTAATCGCATCGACTTTCGATGAACCAGCATCTCGCCACGTGCAAGTTGCAGAAATGGTAATCGAGAAGGCGAAGCGTCTTGTTGAACACAAAAAAGACGTGGTTATCCTACTGGACTCAATCACTCGTCTAGCTCGTGCTTACAACACTGTGATTCCTTCATCAGGTAAAGTTCTTACTGGTGGTGTTGATGCAAATGCTCTACATCGTCCAAAGCGTTTCTTCGGTGCGGCACGTAACGTAGAAGAAGGCGGTAGCTTAACTATCATCGCAACAGCACTGGTTGATACTGGTTCTAAGATGGATGAAGTTATCTACGAAGAATTCAAAGGTACAGGTAACATGGAACTGCACCTTAACCGTAAGATTGCTGAAAAGCGTGTATTCCCAGCGATTGACTTCAACCGCTCTGGTACTCGTCGTGAAGAGCTTCTTACGAAGAACGATGAACTACAGAAGATGTGGATCCTGCGTAAGATTGTTCACCCAATGGGCGAAATCGACGCAATGGAATTCCTTATCGATAAGCTAGCAATGACCAAAACGAACGATGAGTTCTTTGACGCAATGCGTCGTCAGTAGTCTTGATTAGCTGATAGTTATTAAAAAGCGCTGCCTTCGGGTGGCGCTTTTTATTTGCATTTTGTAGCGACAGCTTGCAGAATGACCCAAAGTGTTACAAGGAAGTTAAAATGCAACATGGACTGTTGTCATCATTACTCCTGTCTACTTCACTGTTATTTTCCCCGGTTGGTATGAGCTATGCCACTGAGATGTCTCCAACTACAGTAGAGTCTTGGCTTGAGAATGATCAAGTAAAACTGAAAACTGCTGAATTACTCGAATTTGTCGTACGTGACGAAGTCAATTCGCTGCGCTTTGCACTCGAGCGTCTGACATTTCCTCAGCAAGAGGTGGCTCGTTACCAACTCTTGAAAAAGCTCGAACAGCAAAAAGTCGTACTCACGCCTAAGATGTCTATCTTCATTGAACAGCAACTTGCTATTGCGCCAACTTACCAAGTATTGGAGCGTGGCGATGGCTATGAGTTTACGGTACCTGCCTTTAATTACCCTTCGATTGCTAACCGATTAATCAAACAATGGCGCCAAGACCAAAAGACATTGGTCTTTGTGTTAGATGCTGAGAAACAAGAGCTCGATTTAAAAGAGTGGTTATCTGGCCCAGAGCATCAGGTTCAAGCGCGAGAAGCGCTGTTAATCAGAGAGCTCGATAGTTTGTCACCTGAAGCCGTTGATTATTTGACTAAGCAACTGACCACTTCGTCTATCGTAAGTTGGTTGCCCTCAACGGAAGTTGTGGTTCGACTGGCACAAGTTAGTGAAGACCCTGAGGTCTACAAGATCTTATGGCGTATGAAGGCTGACTACCACAGCCAAGCAGAGCTGGTACGTCTTGCTGAAACCAAACAAACTTTCGCGCTTGAACAGGTTATGGCTGCGACCAAGAACCCGCGTTTGAAAGATGAAGCCATCATGCTCTTGACCAAAGTGAACCCGCTCTCAGAAGAGGTGAAACAGTTTCTTGTCTCTCGGATGGCGATAGCCGATGAAGCATCGTTGGTTGCTCGTGAGCTGGCAAAACAAGGCCATACTCGCTGGTTGCAAGATCTTGTGAATGATAACCCTCAGGTGAAGAGCTCTTTGATCGAGCAAGCATTACCGTAAAGTGGATTTTGCCTCTCAATAACCACACTAAAAAGGGGGATCTCAGCGTCACCCTTTTTGATATACTGAGCGCAGAATAATCAGCATGTAGAAGCCCTATGAGTTTTAAAGATTTACGTGATTTTGTCGACCATCTTGAAAGCATTGGTCAGTTGAAACGCATTTCTCACCCTGTCGACCCAGACTATGAAATGACCGAGATTAGCGACCGTACTCTACGTGCTGGTGGCCCGGCTCTTTTATTTGAAAATCCCGTAGGCTATGACATGCCTGTTTTGACCAATCTATTCGGTACACCTGATCGCGTAGCCATTGGTATGGGGCGTCAAGAGGTCAAAGAGTTACGTGAAGTGGGCAAGTTGCTTGCTTACTTAAAAGAACCTGAGCCACCAAAAGGTTTTAAAGATGCTATCGATAAGCTGCCTGTGTTTAAGCAAGTCTTAAATATGCCAGCTAAGCGTCTTCGTAAGGCTGCCTGTCAACAAATCGTATGGCAGGGTGATGACGTCGACCTAGATAAAATCCCCGTGATGAGCTGTTGGGCAGACGATGTTGCGCCATTGCTAACATGGGGCTTAACGGTTACTCGTGGCCCGAACAAGAAACGCCAAAACTTAGGCATCTATCGTCAACAGAAGATCGGTAAGAATAAAATCATCATGCGTTGGTTAGCCCACCGCGGTGGAGCGCTTGATCTACGTGATTGGATGGGAACCAACCCAGGCAAGCCATTCCCTGTATCGGTAGCGTTTGGTGCCGATCCGGCCACCATTCTTGGTGCCGTTACGCCAGTTCCTGATACCTTATCGGAATACGCGTTTTCTGGCTTACTACGTGGTAGCAAAACTGAGGTCGTTAAATCAATTAGCAACGACTTAGAAGTGCCAGCGAGTGCTGAAATCGTAATGGAAGGTTACATCGACCCGAATGAGTTCGCAGACGAAGGGCCATACGGAGACCATACTGGTTACTACAACGAGAAAGAAAAGCATCATGTGTTTACTATTACTCATGTAACCATGCGAGAGAATCCGATCTATCACAGTACCTATACTGGCCGTCCACCTGATGAGCCCGCGGTATTAGGTGTTGCGTTAAATGAAGTGTTTGTTCCTATTCTTCAAAAGCAATTCCCAGAGATAGAAGACTTCTACTTGCCACCTGAAGGTTGTTCGTACCGAATGGCGGTCGTGACCATGAAGAAGCAATACCCAGGTCACGCTAAGCGAGTGATGATGGGTGTATGGTCTTTCCTACGCCAATTCATGTACACCAAATTTGTTTTGGTATGCGATGAGGATGTTAACGCACGTGATTGGTCTCAAGTGACCGCTGCTATGTGTGAACATATGGATCCGTCTCGTGATAGCTTGATGATAGAGAACACGCCTATCGATTCACTAGACTTTGCATCGCCAGTGGTAGGTTTAGGCTCAAAAATGGGTTTAGACATTACTAAAAAGTGGGATGCGGAGTTGGCACTATCACCTGATGCTAAATATTTACCTATAGATAGTCAGTATGTTGAAGGTTGCTTAGCTGAGCTAACCGAAACCTTCCCTGAAATTATTGATATTCACTTACAGAATGACAATGCGTGCATGGTCGTTGTGTCTATCGATAAACAAGCGGCAGGCAATGGTAAGAAAATCATTGAAGCGGTTTGGTCTCAGTTCGATGAGAACAAGTTTGTCATCGTGTGTGATAGTGACGTTAACGTCAGTGACTGGAATGACATTATCTGGGCGGTGACTACAAGAATGGATCCGGCAAGAGATACGTTCTTCCTGAAAAACCAAACTGGACATTCAAAAATGGGTCTAGATGCGACGAACAAGTTTGAAGGTGAGTGCCTGCGTGAGTGGGGTGTTCCAATCACTAAGAACCCAGACGTCGTTAAAAAAATTGATAGCATCTGGGAACAACTAGGAATCTCATGAGCTTCCAAGTAGTCTTATACCCAGAAAATATCAGTTTTACCGTAGAAAAAGGGCAAACGGTTTTGGATGCTGCGCTCAACAGCAATATCAATTTTCCAAACCGTTGCCAAGTTGGTGCATGCGCTATGTGCATGTGCAAAAAATTAGAAGGCCGAGTGAGTTACCACCTTGAACCCATGCTCACAGAGAAAGAGCAGTTACAAGGTTGGATTTTTGCTTGCCAAGCATTTGCAGAAAGTAATTTAGTTCTAACCTTTGCCGATTAAGGGTTAGTGAGAGGAAGAACATGACTATTAAATGTAAAGTGAAGTCTATCGAGCCATTAGCTTGTAACACTTACCAAATCCTACTTCACCCAGAAACACCGGTCGCTTTTAAAGCTGGCCAATACTTGATGGTTGAAATGGGTGAAAAAGACAAGCGTCCATTTTCGATTGCAAGCAGCCCTTGTCGTCATGAAGGCGAGCTTGAGTTACACATTGGTGCAGCTGAGCACAATGCTTACGCTTCAGAAGTTGTTGAGGTAATGAAGAAAGCGCAAGCTGAAGATGGCGACATAGCTATTGATGCTCCGCACGGTGATGCGTGGGTTAAAGAAGAAAGCGATCGTCCTCTGTTACTAATTGCTGGTGGTACTGGCTTTAGCTACGTGCGCTCTATTCTCGATCACTGCATCGCGCAGAACAGTAGAAAAGAGATTCATCTATACTGGGGCGCAAAAGATGAGTGCCAGCTGTATGCGAAGGAAGAGCTTGTCGACATTGCAGCAAAACACAGCAATGTACATTTTGTACCAGTAGTAGAAGAAGCACCTGAAGTTTGGCACGGTCAAACGGGTAATGTATTAGAAGCAATCACGCAAAGTTTCGAATCATTAGCTGATTTTGATATCTACATTGCGGGTCGTTTCGAAATGGCAGGTGCTGCAAGAGACTTGTTTACTCAAAATAAAGAAGCAAAGCGTGACCATATGTACGCAGATGCTTACGCGTTTATCTAAGAATACTTTTAGATTTAGAGCAAAAAGAGAGCAGAAATGCTCTCTTTTTTCCGTTTAGGTGAACTATTAGGCACTTAACCTCTATTTATTCATTTTTCATGAAAAAGTAGTTGCTAAGCTGAGAGGGTTCCCTATAATGCGACACCACTGAGACGGCAGACGCCACAAGGCTTCAGCAACAGTCAGTTAGACGGAAAGCGACAAAAATTAATTTTCAAAAAGTGTTTGACACTGAATGTTAATTCGCTAGAATGGCCGTCCACTTCGAGGGGCTCCTTACTTAAAAGGAACGCTCAACAAGTGAAGCTCTTTAATAATTTAAACCTATCAATCTGTGTGGGCACTCGTTGATGAATATCAAAACGTTTTATCGTTAGGTAAAACAGATTCTTCGGAATCAAAATTGATTTCAATGAACTGAGTGACCAATACGTTTAACTACTTGTAGTTATTCGGCACAG
>NZ_OSDX01000108.1:0-8079 GCF_900382755.1 Vibrio sp. Evd11 | reverse complement strand
CCTACCTTGGAACTTCAAACATTAACAATATCGCCCCGTGGGTTCATGGGGCGTTTACTAATAAAATACTAAAGGTAACGGCTTCTTAGATGGTCTTTGAAGTATTGCGCATTCAAGGTTTCACCCGTTGCACCTTTCACCAAATCATCAGTAGTAAGCAGGCTGCCTTTGCTCCAAATGTTTGATTCTAACCAAGTGAAGATAGGGAATAAGTCACCGCTCTCAATCATTGAGTTCACATCGACCGTTTTTTTTATTGAAGCCATGAACTGAGCCGCGTACATCGCACCTAGTGTGTAAGATGGGAAGTAACCGAATGCGCCGTCTGTCCAGCTAGCAATGGTAATGTCAACGACTGCTGTACAAAAATACACCTCACAATATACATCGTTTTGGTGTACATTGATTTGGTGTGTATAATTTGAGTTGAGTTTAAACATGGAAAGCGGACTTCAGAAGATCTACCTTCACCACAGTTACTTCAAAGGAAAATTCACAGAAGTTGAGTGTGTTGGACATACAAACAATATGGGTACAAACGGTGCTGGTAAATCGACCATGCTTAGCCTTATTCCTTTTTTCTATGGTAAAGAACCGAGCTCACTGGTAAATCGAGCTGGAGAGAAAAAAGCATTTGCTGATTTTTTGTTACCATCAGCGCGGTCAATGTTGATTTTTGAGTATAAGCGTTTGGATGAACTCAAGTGCGTTGTAATGTATAAGTCGAAGAAATCGGTAGCTTATCGATTTGTTGATTGCAGTGCAGAAGGTGGCTTGTTTCAACAACATCTTATGGATCAGTTGGCCAGCACTAACGATGCGCATGATTGGTTGAAACACGTTGTATCTAAAAACTTTTATGTAAGTAATCAGATTGGAAGTTCAATTGATTACCGAGCAGTTCTACTAAACGATAAAAAGCGCCTGCAAAAGAAACGTAAGTCCCATCAATCATTATCCTCAACTGCTTACCAGTTTTCACTTTGTACAAACGACACCCAGATGCAGCATATCGATTCTTTGACAGCAGTAATGTTGAGACACGATAAGCTCCTTGCTCAATTTAAAACGATGGTGGTAGACAGCTTTTTATCTGACCAGATAGATATCGGAGATGCGCCTTTCCACAAGGACGATGCAGAATATATCAACAGCCTTAATGTATTGGTTGAGATTGAAAAGCATAGCGCTACGTTTCATGGTGCTTTGGATAAAGATGTAGAACTCAAAGAACAATGGTCGTTATTGCTAGCCTATAAAAAACAGTTAGACCAAGCTGCTTCTGAAGTGGGATTAAACCTGAGTACTACAGAGGCTTTAATAAAAGACTTGGAAATTCAAACAGGTGATCTGGAAGATGATTATAAAAGTAAAACAGCCGCATTAAGAGAACGTTATAACAACGAGTCTAATAACCTAGAGGGTAAAAATAGCCTAATTCAGACGATATATGATGAAAGAGAACGGTGGGACGGGAAGGAGAACATTACAACCAAGATATCCCAGTATGAAGAATTGTCTGGCTATGAAGCCAAAATGAGCAGTGATAGTAACCACTACACAGGTTTATTAGAAGCGGTATCACAGCAGGCTGATGCCCACCAAAAAAAAATTGGTCAACTGGAAACGGATACAACGAATAAGTTAAGCAAGGCAAAGGAAGAGCGATCCTCATTAGATAACTCAATGTCTAAGCATTTGAGGCTTACTCTGCAAAGGGAAAGTGATTGCTCTGACGAAATGCATGCGCAAATTCGTGAATTTTTAAAAAGTCGAACCTCAGAAAAACAACGTATTAATGATGATGTTCAAGCGCTCTACGCTGATAAAACAGAGGCTTCTTTGTATTCTGAAGACGAGAATAAAGAAATAAATTTATATGAAAACCAGATTAATGAAATTGAAGAACAACTAGTAAAGCAAGCTAAAGATATATCGGAGAAACGAAGACAACTTGATAGTGATAAAAAGCTTCAGGACGGCAAACTAGATGAACTAGAACTCAAAAAGAAAGCACTGGGTAAGACGGAAAAAGAAAGAGAGAAAATAACTAGGCAGTTAAATCCTGAGCCTGATAGTTTGCATGAATTTTTGAATGAAACGAAATACGCTTGGAGAGACACAATAGGGAAAGTGATTCGACCTGAGCTCCTTAGCCAGAAGAATTTAAACCCTCAATTAGTCGGTGGGGAAAGTTCCCAAGCTCTGTATGGACTCGAAATAAACCTCAACCTTGTTGAACCGAACGAGTTTACTAAGTCTGAGAATCAGCTAAAGCAACAAAGAGAAGTTCTAAAAAAAGATATCCTTAATTATGAAGAAGATATAACTCGTATAAAAACAGAACTTGGAAAATTTAACAAGCAGGTCTCCCAGTCCGAAAAGGAACTATCTCAACTGGGAAGAGAAGAAGACAGATTGAACACTGAAAAAAAAGAGATAGGTCTATCAATAAAAGCAAAAAAAATTGATATAGAGAAGACCATAACCAATAGGGTTTGGGAAATTGATAAACGTATTCAGCAGAGTATTTTAGAGCTAAAAGCATATGATCATGAAACGGATAGTGATGTTGAAAAGTTAGAAGAAACTGCCAGGCAAGGGATACTAACTTTGAAAGCCAACGCTTCGGTTGTAGAAGCAGCAATTCAAGAGCAAATCGATCTGAAAGATCAATTAATTACAGGCATTAAAGATACTGCGGATAATCAACGTAAAGAGCTCGAGAAGATCTTTGAGGCGGTATTGAAAAATAAAGATATCGATCCTTTGACTGAGCAAGTAGCTAAAGAAAGGGCGGTCAAGTCTAAGAGTGAATATGAACTAATAAAAAGCTACGCACAGCTAATCAACGACTATCGTAGCTGGGAAAAATCGTTGTGGGTACATATAAATAAGCATGAAAAAGAAGCAACTGAACTTTCAGTATCAGTTGCTCGCCTATCTAGTCAGCTTGACGAAAAAAAGAAAAATCACCAAGAGCGATTGAAAGAACTAGAGGCCAAGATCAAAGAACAAAAAACGAAGCTAGGTCGGTTAGAGAAGGAGTACAAGAGTGTAAATAACGCCTATGCAGATGTTAATGATGCACTTGATAAAGTTCCTGCTACACATGAATCATCCGAAATAAGAGATAATTTATCTTTAGAGCTGCTACTTGAACGATTAACAAAGAACATTAATAGGATTAAAGTATTGCGTCGAAGCATCGCTGATGCAGTAAAGAAAGTGGGAGAGGTGCTAACAAGTATAGGTTCAAAAAATAAAATCTATGTTTTGTGGGAGAACATGGAACAAGACAGAAGTCGTCGTTCGATTCACGCCAATTACACTGAAAATTTCTTAATTGAGGGTGTCGATGATGTAAAACGTCTGTTGGAGGTAGCCATCCCCGACATCAGAGAAGTCACCCTAGAGTCACTCAAAACTGTAGGTGAACGATATGTGCGTTTCTACCATTCATTGGACACATTAAATAGAAAAGTGAGATCAATTTCCTCAACACTTGGTGAAGAGATAAATACAACAAATCACTTTGAAGCACTAAGCGACATTAATATAGAGTTGGTATCAAAAGTCGATGAATTTGATATATGGAAAGATTTAAAGGCGTTTAGTGAAGTCTGGTCTAACTGGGTGGAAAACGAACGGAATGTTCTTCCTAGTAAAGAATTTGTCACAATATTCCAAAGTACGACAGACTCTTTACGTAGTTGTCAGATAAGTAATGATATAGAGTCTTTAGTCGATATTGATATCTCGATGAGAGAAAATGGTCGACGTGTAAATATAAGAACCGATGCAGATCTTAAGGGGCTTAGTAGTGAAGGTATATCTACTTTGGCAGTGATTGTTGTGTTCTGCGGAATGACACGTTACTTATGTAAAGACAATAATGTGAGGATACATTGGCCATTAGATGAACTTGGTAAAATTTCAGACGAAAACGTGATTATCCTATTCGAATTGATGGATGAACATAACATCTCGCTGTTTTGTGCTCAGCCTAACCCATCACCTGTATTACTCCGCTACTTTACCACCAAGAATTATGTAGACAAAAACTTAGGTATTAAACGTTATGTTTCAATAAAAGGTGATAAGAAAAATCCTTTATTACCTGAAAAAGAGGGCAAGTAATCATGAGCACCAGATTTGAAATTACGGTTGAATATCTGCTTGATGAAAAAGTCATATGTGAAGCTTCTTATCCCGAAGCTTTTCGATTCCTCCAGGACTCTATAAATCGTTCCGAAGTTAATGTATTTCTGCATCGAGTTTCCAGACAAGTTGGAAAGACGAAAGACAGTAAAGGTTATTATTGTTCATATGAGACATTGGAAGATCCAAAGAGACGAAAAAAAGCGACGAAACAGTTCTCTCATATGCTCACCGACCTAGAACCGTTGATAGATTGGCTTAGATTAGTAAGAAATGTAGATGCGGAATCTCGCCCAATAGAAGCAGGTACAAGAATCTCCGAGTCAGAGCTACTATCTGCAATAGAAGAGTCTTCCTCTATGTCTGAACTGTTGAGCCAGATTGCTTCTAAATTTAGAAAAGTTTCAAGGTCTGTTGAAACAAAAACCAAGCTGAGGTCTGTTCTGACTTATTTATCTGAAAATGGATATTTACTATCGATTGGTGGTTCTGGTGCAGTGTATAAAGCAACAGCTAAATGGTCTTTATTATTTGATCAATTAGAATTTATCCACTCATTTGAAGGTTACGAATTACCAGATGATGAACCAGAACCTCAGCAGGAGCTCTTCTGATGGGACGTAAAGAAGATTCTAAATCAGCGATTCGTGCACTAAGTAAGCATATAGAAGTAGTTGATGAAAGCTGCTATGTCACTGCTGGTCAAATTGAGGACACACCTGAAAATGAATCTGCAATAACAGCCTTAGAAAAGAACCGATTAGCTTACTATGTAGATGACAACCTTGGTGTGCAGGTTCACAGTAAAGTTAGGAATTTGTTAGATCATGTTACTAGCAGATATAGGTTTAGAGAAAAAGTTGGAGCATATTCCAGCCTTATTGAAGATTTAGAATTTAATATAGAGAGCTACAAGAAATCGAAGGTCAGGACACATACTACTCACGAGCAATACTTTGATGAAATCAGAGAGATAGTTATGGAAATAATGGACATGCTTACAGATGCGTTAAGCATGTATCACCATATTGTTTCTGATGAATTTAGTGTTGTGTCTGATATTGATGAACGTATAAGACAGACAACCCGCTGCAAAGATGAGTGCTATAAGCTCCGAACGACAATCAGCCACTTAAGTGTGGTAAAGATAAGAGAGTGGGTTGGAACTGATTTACTGCTTGAACGTTTACTAATGAAAGTCTTTAAAGCTCATATTGATCGTTGTTTAAAAGACTTAGCAGCGACCAATCGCAAGCTAAACAGTATGGTAGAAAAACTGCAAAAAGATAAAGCAGTTCGTCGGCTTAACATGCTGATTGATATCTTCTCGAGCAAGTTCAAAGAGCAACCAGGCTATCGACCCGATATATCAGGGATCATGGAGCTGCCAACTTGCGCCTCTCTTGCTGAAAGACAACGTTTGGGGGGATATGCTGATATCAGTAGTGCAAGGGATGAAGAGCTCCTGATGGATATGGCACTGGATACTTTGGAAAAGGTTCAACCAGAGCCGAATATTGAGCAACCAGAAGAAATTGAAGAGAAAATCTCCGATGCAAGAGGAGGAACTCTAGAAAATGTTCTTGATCCTCTAACAGAAAATGTTGAGCTACTATTTCAGGCTATTACCGACACATCCCACAAAGAAGATATTTCAGCAATGAATGCTTATGGAGTTCTCGGTGTTGAAGCTCTGCCTGAAGATTGGATGATCATGGTGATGAGCTATTATGAAGCACAGAAAAAATCAATTTCCAGATATGTAACTGTCGAAGAAGTCAGAGATATTGTTCAGCCTTTTGACGGTACTTTGTATATCAAGGATATGGTTTTCAGGAAAAGTAATCGTGAATAAGAAAGTTTTTAAACTTGCACTCCAAATAGTTAAGTCATCAAAAAGACAGCTTCCAGACAAACCTTCTTATAGACAGATTTGTGATGAAGTTGGTATAGGCGATTATCGAAGTGGCAAAATTCATTTAAGCTCTTATGAGTTGAGAAAACTGGAAAACTTTCTTGATGGAATATTTGGTAAATCAGTAATAGATCTATCTCTTGAGTTTGATAACCGAATGGACGCATCAAAAACAGTACCTGATGAAAAATGGGCAAAAGGAGACGTATTTAAATCTATGATAAATATGTCTAGCCTCGCATCATCAATTCCCTTGGTAGGTAACGAGGAAATATCAACGCCCGTTGGTACTGTAGTATCTGTAAGAAAAGGTCATCTGGATGTCGAACGCATAAAGCAGTTGATAATCTTAGAAAACGGAGAAACCTTGGTTTACTGGGAGGAAGTCATCGACCGTATACCTTCTGAATATAAGGAGGCGGTAATGATCTATAAAGGGCATGGTGATAACCAGTCAATTGTGATGGAAGTGATTAATAGTTTAGGTAATTCAGCAAAAGTTGCAATCTTCTTTGACTACGATGCTGCAGGTATTGATATGGCTCTAAAGGTAGCAGAGTTAAGACCCATCGATCTAATAGTACCAACAAGCTTATCTCCAGAAATACTAAAGTTGAGTAAGCTTAAGGAATTCCACAAGCAGCAGCCTCAGCTATTAAGGCGATTAAAGGATCCTCACACACCAGAGGTAGTTAGAGAGCACTTGATGAAAATGAAATTGGAACGTTTGGCAATTACACAAGAACACCTGGTGGTACATAAAGCACAATTAAAAGTGATAGAGAATCTGGAGATTAAGCGATGATTGGAGGAGGTCTTAGTACAAAAGAAGCTCGTTTTAGAGTTATCGAATTACTCGCTTATTGGGAAGGGATGGTTAATGCCTCTAAGCTAGCAGTGTTGTTTCAGGTAACAGTAAACAATATTACTAAGAGCTTAGCAGAGTATCGAAAAGAATATCCAGACTCACTTTCTTACAATAAGAGTGAGAAAAGATTCGAACCAACTAGTGAGTTTCATCTCCAGTATATTGACGGTTCATGGGGGGAGTATACTGCGTTCCTGAGACTAAATAACGTTAGCTACTCTTCAACGCTATGGGGTGAAAATACCATTGATTTTGGGCCTGCGATTTCGAGTCATGTTGACCCACAAGTAAGTCGCATTCTTACACAGGCAATAGCAAAAAATCTCGCTATCCAAGTGACATACTATTCTCTTAGTCATCCAGAAGGAATGAAAAGAAGATTACATCCAATTGCAATGGCAAACAGTGGACTCAGGTGGCATTGCCGAGCTTACGATGAGTACAGGAAAGAATTTAGAGATTTCAATGTAAGTCGTATGAAGGATGTAGCTATTGCTGGAAACTCGTCTTGGACTGCCAAGGATGACGACTGTTGGATGCAGACAATCACTTTGAGAATTTCTCCTCAACCAGCGCTAACTGTTGAACAGAAACGTGTGATTATGATGGATAAGGGAGAAGGGGACTTCTATGAGGTAAGTATACGAGCAGCTATGGCCGAGTACTACTTACAATTTCACCTTATTGATAAGCATGAACGATCAGAATCAGATGATCCTACGATACGGCCTTTGTACCTAGAAAACTATGACGAAGTTAGTAGGTGGTTGTTCTAATCGAAAGTAGCAAAGAGCAGCACTTTCTTGTGCTGCTCTATATCTAATTTGATGTTTTATTAAAGGTAACGACTTCTCAAATGATCTTTGAAGTATTGCGCATTCAAGGTTTCACCGGTTGCGCCTTTCACCAAGTCATCGGTGTTAAGCAGGCTGCCTTTGCTCCAAATATTCGATTCTAACCAAGTGAAGATAGGCGATAGGTCGCCACTTTCAATCACAGCGTTCACATCGACAGTTTTCTTCATTGAAGCCATGAACTGAGCCGCGTACATAGCGCCTAATGTGTATGAAGGGAAATATGATCTGCTCCAGTCAGACTGGACACTTAACTAAGCGACATTTTGTTTTTCAAAGTT
>NZ_OSDX01000111.1:0-6151 GCF_900382755.1 Vibrio sp. Evd11 | reverse complement strand
ATTATGGGTTTGGCAATATTAGATCATATTTGTTAACAAAGTGCGATCCCGCCCTGTTAGTGCGGTTGGTTTGCGCATTGAGCTCATACAATCGAAACTCGAGATTGCCATTGCTTGCCCTTGCTAAATTAATCATCAACTTAATTTCATTTTTGATGTTTGAGAAAGATTTGTCGGTCAGTTTCGGCTTTAGGTACTTGATCAGTATTTCATTGCGCTTAGTGATAGGCACAAACCTATTCGACATGGACACTTTGCACAATAAATGCAGAAGTGTGTTCGTGGTGAGGGTGCTGATGTTACGGTAGTAAGCGGGATCGTGATTGTTCTGCATTAGAGTACGTTTTTGTAAGGTTCCCCTGTTCATATGGGGAAATAAGGGATAGAAACCGCTATCAGGATGCATTCATCTCGGTTTACTTTTGGCTGTTAACGGCTGACAACCGCTAACAGCCCTGTGGGCTTAATTTGACGCTGGCCAACGGTTATGGAAGCTGTCAAAACCGGCTTACTTAAAGTCTAAACATACTGACGCTGTCTTTTAATTGTTCAGCCATACTGTTCAAGGATTCTGAAGTGTGGACGTTTTGCTGTACAGATTGTAGCGTTTCTTGAGCTAATTCATTCACATTCATGACATTTTCATTGATGTCGTTCGCTACATGGGATTGCTCTTCAGCGGCCGTTGCAATTTGATCATTCATATCTTGCATAACAGAAATTTGATCTTTAATTTGAACCAGTGCTTCTGTGGCTTCATCCGATTTTTGCAGAGTCATCTGTGCACTTTCGGCATTTTCTGTCATCAAAATAACGGTTTGATTGGCTTGCTCTTGTAGATCACCAATAAGAGATTGAATTTCGTTTGTACTCTGCTGAGTCTTGGTCGCCAACGTTCTCACTTCATCCGCAACCACCGCAAATCCTCTGCCGTGCTCACCCGCTCGCGCCGCCTCGATAGCTGCGTTTAATGCTAATAAGTTTGTTTGGTCGGCAATACCGCGAATAACATCTAAAATGCCACCGACATTTTCAGTTTCCGTATGCACACTACGAATGGCGCCTTGCACTTGTTGTATATTGGAGACTAACATTTTGATTTCTTGGTTCATGTTAGAAACTAGGTTTAGGCCACTTTCAGAACTTAAATTCGCCTCTGTAGAAGACGTCGAGGCGTCATTGGCATTTTGTGCCACTTGGTTTACCGTCGTTGCCATTTCATTCATTGCCGTCGCGACGAGCTCAAGTTGCTGCATTTGAGATTTTGTCGACGCATCGACAGTGAGAGACGACTGCTCGAGATAAGCTGATGTTTCAATAAGTGTTTGTGAAGAATGATTGATGTCAGAAATCATGACTTTCAGTTTGTCAGCCATTTCCAATGTGGCGCGATATACCCCCACATTCTTCGGTTGAACTTTAGGGATGTCGGTTAGATCCCCATTCGCGATTTTATTGACAAGAAACGCAATGTCTTTGGGCTCCCCGCCGATAGGCTTATACATGAGTTTTTCAATCAGAAGTGAGACAGCAACACTTCCGATAATGATAAAGATTAATCCTGAAATGGCATTGGACCATACGGCTTGTTCAGAGGTTTCATTGATATTATCCCAGTATTCGAATGACCACACTGTCCAATCTAACGTTTGTGATTTTTCAGAAATAGCAAAAATGTCGCCATTTTCAGGAACGAAGTAAGAGTGTTGGCTCTTATCCATTTGAGCATATTGCTTATAGGAAGGTCTAATTTCAAACAGGTTCTCACCGACAAGATCTTTATCAAAAGCCGCCATTAAGAAACCATCCTCTCTGGAGACGAATACGTTCGTCCCTTCGGCCAGATAGGTAATGTATTCCGTTAAGTCGTGCATTAGTAGGCTCAAACCGACAATCGCAACGACCTCGCCTTGATTTTTCACTGGAACAACAAGAGAAATTGACATTTCACCGGTGGATGCTTTGAAAGGTGTAGTGACCACATTTCCAGTACCCGTCATTCCTTTTACATACCATTCACGTTGGAGTTTCTTTGCGTTAAATGTGGGATGACGCCCTTTGTTATCGGAGTCAATCAGCGAACCATCAGCCAGGCCAATAAAGTAGTTGGAGACACCAAGTTGTTGCTGTTGTGTAATAAGCGTGTTTATGGTCGATGAATCTATTTCAACCACACCACCTTCGACAGTCAATGATGAGCCTGTTGCGGAAAGGCTGTTAAAATAGCTCTCCATTTTGGCTTCAATACCGGCCGTGATTAGGTGAGTATTATTGGACAGTTGATGCTGATAAGACGTGATCGACGAGGTATTAATTTGATTGTAACTCAGTAAAGAAGCAATGACGATTATCGTTATTATGAGAGAGACGATGGATGCGATAAGTTTGTTTTTTGCGGACATGGGTTCCTTTCCTGCAGAAATAAAGAGTATTCATTACTTTATCGACTCCTATCTGAAGAATGTAAACAAAAGTTTTTTCGAATTCGATAAGTTATTTTTATCATAAAAATGCCGAATGGGTGACAGTCGCTTGCCAAAGCGTTTGCGAGGGAAAAATGAGAGTCTGAGACTGCACTCTTCCCTCAACTTATAATGACAATATACCCGTGATCATTAAATGTGATTGATTCTCAGTGAGTTCGAGATCATACGGTGCAATGAAAAAGGTACTAGCATCGAGTTAACTCTGCTGGCCTAATAACTTAGCTATGCCAACAATGGTATGAGAAACTTTTACTATTTTATAGCTAGGAAAATACTCTCCATAATATGGTTTCGCCATACTTTTTCTAATTATTCAACATCAAAATAGAGCTATTATCCTAAGCAGTTTTTGTCCAAAAGTGTGTTTCACACATGCTCACTATGCTTGTGATCACCGAGCGATTCTGTCGTACCTTAATTATTAAGTTCTACTCATAGCAAATTGTAGCTGTTCCGAGTGTTGTGTAACTTTCTTACATTTAACTTTAGTGTTTTCGTTGAAACTTATAGAAAAGACATCTTATGGTTTTAAATTTGGACGTGTTATGGTTTTGGTTGCTATGTAACTTATTGAAATTTAATTGGTTGCTTGGACGCCTTATGGTTTCAGCGACACTACTGTCGCTACAACCATATCCTGTCCCAAAAAAAACATAACCTGTCCTTTAAAAAGTCATAAAGTGTCCTATGCTTTATTTAGTTGTTTTTTTACAACGAAAATAGGGACGCGTATGTATATTCGTAATCTTCGTAAACCATCACCGAATAAAAATATCTTTAAGTTTGCTAGTGCAAAGAACAAAGATACGATTATGTGTGAGGGAAGCCTAGAAAAAGATTGTTGCTACCATTTCGAGTATGATGCCGATGTTGTGAGTTTTGAATCGCAACCTAAAGGGTTTCTCTATGACTTTGATGGCAAGCAACTACCTTATACCCCTGATTTTTTTGTTATTTATACAGACGGTTGTTATAGCTTTGTTGAAACTAAACCCTATTCAAAGACATTAAGTAAAGAATTTAAACTTAAGTTCCGAGCACGTAAGCAAGCCGCAAAAAAGCTTGGGTTTGATTTGATATTGGTTACAGACAAGCAGATTCGAACGGGTTATTTCTTAAAAAATAGTGAAATGGTGCATCGTTACAGTGGGTGTATTGAAGGAGACTCGCTAACAGACGCTGTTCTAGAAGAGCTGCTGATTTCAAAAGCTATCAAAATTTATGAACTGGCCCAAAGGATCAGTTCTTCTATAGGAGAGGTTTTTGCTTCAGTTCTTCGCTTAATTTCTGTTGGAAAAGCTAGAACAGATTTTGACTTAGAGATGCTAAATGAAAATAGCATTATTTCGGTTAACTAAATGAGTCGGCATTTTAAGGATGAGTTCGACCCTATACACTCTGAAGAGGCAGAACAGGAATTTTTGTCACTGCCTGAGACGAAACGCACTCAACTCCAGTATGACTCGTTAGATAATACAAAGACTTATGAACGAGATTTGGCTTCATTCCCTCCGGAACAAAAAGAAAAAGCGCTACAACGGTATAAATTGCTTTGTTTGGTTCATAAAGATCTCAAAGGTGGGTGGACTCCAAAAAACCTCAATCCGCTCATTGACCAACATATCGATAAAACTTCACTTCCTAAGCCAAGTTATAAGACGCTAATAAGGTGGCATCAAGCATTCAGTGGCAGCCATGGAAGCTTTACAAGTTTGGTTGATAAGAATTATTTGAAGGGGAATCGGGAACCGAGGGTTACGGGAGATGAAGTATATTACGAAAGAGCTTTAGAGCGGTTTCTCGATGCTGTTAGACCTTCAATAAATGCAGCGTATCAAGTCTATTGTGACGAAATAATAATAGCGAACGAAACGATAATTTTTGGAAAAATACCCACGGTCTCATACGAATCATTTAAGAACAGAATCAAGAAAGAACAGCCATATAGCGTAGCACTAGCTCGACATGGAAAGTATTATGCCGACAAGCTTTATCATTATTATCAATCAGTACAAATGCCTACTCGAATCTTAGAGCGAGTCGAGATTGATCACACCCCTTTAGACTTAATATTACTTCATGATGAGTTACTGATCCCCTTAGGTAGAGCCTATCTAACACTCTTAGTAGATGTCTTTAGTGGTTGTATCATTGGTTTTCATTTAGGCTTCAAAGCTCCAAGTTATGTCTCTGCTTCAAAAGCTATTCTCCACTCTATCAAGAAAAAAGACTACATTTCATCGTTACCTATAGAATTTCAAAATGAATGGCCATGCAGTGGAAAGATAGAAAATCTGGTTGTAGATAATGGTGCAGAGTTTTGGTCCAAAAGCTTGGAGGATGCTTGTACTGAATCAGGTATAAATATTGTCTTTAACAAGGTAAGAAAGCCATGGTTAAAACCTTTCGTGGAGAGAAAGTTTGGTGAAATAATCCAAGGTATGGTCGGTTGGGTTCCGGGTAAAACATTTTCTAATGTGCTTGAAAAAGAAGACTATAAACCAGAAAAAGACGCAGTTATGCGCTTTAGTGTATTTGTTGAAGAGCTGCATCGCTGGATTGTCGATGTTCATAATGCTAAACCAGATACGAGAAACACTCGTATACCTAACTTGTATTGGCAGAAAAGTTTTGAAGTACTGCCTCCAATGCAGCTTTTAGCGGAAAAAGAAAAAGCTTTTAGTGTCATTATGGGGCTTCTTCATATCGGAGCGCTAACGAGCAAAGGCATTAAGTACAAACACTTAGAATATGACTCTGTAGCGCTAGAGCAATATAGAAAACAATACCCACAGACCAAACAGTCTCGGAGGAAGAAAATAAAAATTGACCCCGATGATCTATCTACTATCTATGTTTATCTCGAAGAATTGTCAGGTTATATAGAAGTACCAAGTAAAAATTCTGATGGGTATACAGATAACCTGAGTCTGTGCGAGCATCAAAGGTTAGTGAAAACACACCGAGATTATATTAAGGGAGAGATCAACGCGTTATCGTTGGCTAAAGCGAGAATGGCTTTACATGCTCGCATCAAAAGTGAGCAAGCGAACCTAAGAGATATGTCCCTACCTGAAAGAACACGAAAAGCGAGTGGAACTAAAAAAACTGCGGAGTTAACTGGGGTTAATAGTGATAGTTCTAGT
Organism: Vibrio sp. Evd11; assembly: GCF_900382755.1. NCBI lineage: Bacteria > Pseudomonadati > Pseudomonadota > Gammaproteobacteria > Vibrionales > Vibrionaceae > Vibrio > Vibrio sp. Evd11. The sequence continues at coordinate 519 of NZ_OSDX01000111.1, read as the reverse complement.
AATAAATCAAATATTCCTACTTTAGTTACTCACGAAGAGGAATCAAACGCAAACAAAGTGGAGCCGATCGATGATTTTCGTGCTAGATGGAATCGACGCAAAAAAGAGAGGAGCAGTTAATGTCCCAAACGATGTCCAACTCTCATATTGATTTAGTTTTGTCGGATTATCATGATTCCTTCACTATCTCCCCCGAAGTAGAGAAAGTATTTGCAGGTCTTGATTGGATAATTAAACGCAGGAAGTTTGGAACGTTCGTACCCTCTATGTTATTAACTGGTGGTACAGGCGCAGGGAAATCGGCTCTGATTAAGTATTATGTTGCTAACAATCTTTCAGCAAAGGAAGCGCTAATAACTAGAGTTAAACCCACTCTACATGAGACCTTGCTTTGGATAGCGAAAGAACTCAGTGTTTATAAAAACCGTAAAGCTAAAGCGTCGGATATTGGTTTGGAGACGTATGATCCGCACCAGCAGTTTTGGACACTGAGTTAAGTGAGTACAATCACTAATGAGG
>NZ_OSDX01000113.1:0-6031 GCF_900382755.1 Vibrio sp. Evd11 | reverse complement strand
AAATATTACTTCACGTCATCCCTTATTCCATAAGGGGTTTTCATGATCTTGCCCTGGGGGTCACAACAAGACAATAAGTAGCTTACTCAATCGAGCAAGCTACTGAGAGTTGCCTGTAGTCAATGACAAGAGAGGCCTAGGTAGTCACTACATCCCAACAAAGAAGCTAATCACCAACGCATTAATCAAATCAACAAAGAAACCACACACTAATGGCACCACAATGAATGCTTGTGGGCTTGCGCCATAGCGGTGAGTCACAGCAGTCATGTTAACAATCGCTGTTGCAGTCGAGCCGAGAGTGATGCCTCCGAAGCCTGAACATATAACCACTGAGTCGTAGTTTCTTCCCATCAAGTAATAGACGACGAATATGGTAAATAACAGGGAAAGCAAAATCTGGATACTCATGATCACCGAGATATAGCCAAACAACCCATCAAGATCCCAGATGCGGAGCCCCATCAATGCCATGGTTAAGAACATCCCCAAACAGATGTCAGAGATCATCGCTAAACCTTTGCGACCTTGAGCAATTTTCTCTTGTGTACGACGCTTCTTAAACAGCGCTCGACCAATGTTCCCAATCAGGATACCGGCGATTAAGCAGCTTACGAATAGCGGGAGTTTTAAGCCCATCGAATCAATGACTTCACTCAGGCTGTAACCAAGCATCAGAGTGAGGTTTAAAATCAACCATGCCCACAACACGCCGTAATGACTCAATTCAGTGCGTGTTTCGCTTTCTTGATATGCACCAACCGTCACTTCTTCTTCATTAGATGGGCTGATTTTGTGTTTATTAAGTAGGTAGTTCGCAATTGGACCACCAATCACACACGCCGCAATCAAGCCAACCGTGTTTGACGCCACACCGAGCTCTAGCGCGTTCGAAATACCAAACTCTTCAACAAACATTGGTGCCCACGCCAACGTTGTACCTACGCCGCCGATTAAACTGACAGAGCCCGACAATAAGCCCGCTTTAGGATCCATTCCGAAGCCCGAAGCTACCGCCATGCCGACCACGTTTTGCAACACGATAAAAACAGCGGCAAGAAACAGCAGAATGAACAACGGTCGCCCACCCTTGATCAGCGTTTTAATATCCGCTTGGAGTCCGATGCCAGCAAAAAAGTAGAGAAGCAAAAAATCTCTGACATCTAGGCTAAAGGTGATTTGAATTTCAAATAGATAGTAAAGCGCAGCTACGGTCGCCGCACAAACAAAGCCACCAATAACAGGCTCTGGTAATGAATACTTCCTTAATAATTCCGATCGCTCGATCAAACCTTTACCAATAAACAGTAATGAGATCGCGATAGTAAAGGAGAGCAATGGAGAAACTAGGGTTTCTGTCATGGGGCTATAGATTCCTAATAGTTAGATTATTAATATTGCGTACTATTAATAATCTAGATTCATGCCAAAAAATCAAGCGTTTATCGACGATTAAAACACCTAAGATCGTTCAATCTGCGACGGCATTAATAGAGGAAATAACTATCAAGAAAGGATTAAAGGAACTGAGACTAAGAATGGATGCGGATGACGTGGAATCTAGAGGCTCTAAAACGAGAAAACCCCAGCATTTCTGCTAGGGTTTTGAATAGTGGTGGAAGGATGGGGATTTGAACCCCAGATACGCTATAAACGTATACTCGCTTTCCAGGCGAGCGCCTTAAGCCACTCAGCCATCCTTCCACAAATTGTGTGTTGAGCTTGTCACTCAACGAGGCGCTACTTTATTGATTCTGCTTGCTTTGGTCAAGAGGCATTCTCAAAAAAAGTGCCTTTTTCGGCTTATTCGATTACAAATTAACTCATTAGATCAAAAACAAACCAAATTTCATTCTATCGTTGTACTTGCGCTTGTTGCTTTTCTTAAGCTTGTTGATAGTAGCCCGGAACTCGAAACCATTTACGGCACATATCTAGGAAGTAGCCATAAAGTACGCCCATTCCACACGAGATAACTGCATTACTGGTTACAGCCGTAACGATCTGGTCGCCTGAAGCACCTACCGCCAACAAAATACCGGCATACACAGGTGATTGGAACAGTACATAAGCTAAGAGGTCAGATATATTCTTCATCAATGAACTTTGTGAAAGCTTTGCACCATTGCGCAAGAACCAATCACGAAAAACACCATAAGGCCAAGCGATAGCTATGTTTACCGGAATAGATAACGTTCGAGAAGCAAGAGATTGCTCAAACGTCATACCAGAAATAAACACTTCTACGATCATGCCAGATATAAAGCAGAAAACGACCATAGCAAATGTATCCGCCGCTGCGTTTCGAATACAAAATGGACCACGAGACTTCATTGATGCTAAACCTAAAATATATCACTGCTTATTGAGTGATTTAGTAACACATAAACAAGGCATATTCACGCCCTACAAGTTAATGTCGCCATTAAACCATAAGATTAGCAGTCATACATTCCAAATTAAAAATCAAGTTGTAAATTAACAACCAAAAACCACTTAAAAAGCAGCCACTTCAACCAAAAAACATTATCGAGGTCAAATGTTGGACAATTCGTTATTTACTTTCTGTAATTAAACAACACCTAGGCCATGGGTATATTTACAGTAATGATATTGATGACATCTTGAGAAGGACGCCGTCCCATAGATACCTGTTCTAATGCTTTATCAACTTGATAGGTAAGTTCTGTATTGTTCATAGGCTTGACGTGAACGCGCAGATTTTCTAACGCAAATTGAATCAACTCTAGATTATTGTCTTCGAGTGCCACGTAAAGCGTGACTAGAAGTTCTTCTGTATTGTCTTTGTTTCGCAGATCAGGTTTAGGCAACGAGCGACTTTGGCTTTTTTCCTCATGAAGATGTGCTTTGGGCACATTTCCGTTATGGCTGTCTAATCCATGTTTTTCTAGACCATGGCCTTCCCTTTCATGAATGGCTTGATCATGATTGTTGTCGTGATTAGCACTATCACTTTGTTTATTCGCGCTCTCTTCCTCGTGGAACTGGTAAAGCTTGTTTGAATAACGGAATAACGCGTCATCAAGCTCTCGTTCATCAATGGGTTTCGCAATAATGTAATCCACGCCGGCGCCGAGCATGCGTTCGCGAGTCTCTTTGAAGACATCTGCAGTACAACCTAAGATCAAGACTGATGAAACATCACCAATCAGAGCGCGAATCGCGGTGGTTGATTCAACACCGTCCATTACAGGCATATGGTTATCCATCAACACCAAATCAAAGTGCTCAGCAACGACGGCTTGTATGGCAAGCTCACCGTTTTCCACGCTTTTACACGTGAACCCTTTGCTGTTCATGAATGTTTCGATGATGATTGTATTGGTTCGGTTATCCTCCACAATCAGCACTTTCAAGCCAGAATAATCCAACTTCTTGTGAGGCAAGCTCTCTATCTCTCCAGGCTGACAGGGTTGAATCTTTAGTCGAACATCAAAGCTCGTGCCTATCCCTTCTTCACTGGTGACTGTAATACTGCCATCCATAAGCTGAGCGATTTTCTTTACAATCGCCAAGCCAAGACCTGTACCGCCAAAACGTCTTGTTGTCGACGACTCTGCTTGTTCAAAAGGCTTGAAAATACGCTTTTGGGCTTCTTTGGAGATCCCAATGCCAGTATCACGAACTCGAATACTGAGGTAGGTCTCACTCCCTTCTACGACTTCTTTGAGATACACCTCAACGAAGCCTCTAGAAGTGAACTTCACAGCGTTGTTCAGAAGATTAAACAAGATTTGGCGCAAGCGTGCTTTGTCCGAGTAGTACCAACGACCAGAAGGCACCTCAGAATACACTTTGAATTGAAGTCCTTTCTCGGAAGATAGTGTGTAGTAAACACTGTTGATACTGCCGATGATCGAATCTAATGGGAAACGGGTCTCATCGAGGTCCAATCTACCCTGCTCGATCTTCGAAAAGTCTAAGATCTCATTGAGCAAGGTCATCATGTGATCACCAGACTCATACAAACTCTTAAGATGCTTCTCTTGTTCAGAATTTAGAGGTGTTTTTAATAGGATCTGAGCAGTACCCAATACCCCATTCATAGGGGTGCGGATTTCATGTGAGAGAGTAGCAAGAAAAGCAGTTTTAGCATTGGTGGATGCCTGAGCTTTAACCTTTTCATCTTCAAGGTAAATGGTCTTTTCGTTGAACGTTTTAATCAAATGACCAATCTCGTCATCACTTGAGTAGTCAACATCTATGATTTCGCCTGCTTTCGAACTATCCACTTTGACGGCAATCGTTGTAATTGGGTTAATCAAATAGCGGTTCAATAAGTAATAGCCCGCCATCACACACAAAAGTAGTAGCGGCACAATACCGCCTTCAATGCTCATCACCTGACGAAATACTTCGTCTGCTACAAGTGACTTAGAGTTCACCACATCCACTTGCCAACCAAAGTCACCAAATTGGTTGCTACTGATGTAGATCCCTTCAACGAGATTGAAGTTATGAGAAACCAACACTTGATTGAGTTTATCTCTGAGCGTAATGCCAAGGTTGTATTCTTCAGCGTGGTTCTTGATAAAACCTAGTAACTCTTCGAGCGAGAGATCCACCGTCGCAACGCCAGCAAAAATGCCGTCGTAGTAATAAGGAGATGAAGCAGTAATCATTCGAACGTGTGTGTATGGGTCGATATACACATCGCTCCAAGAGATCGTTCCTTGTTTTTTGTCGACGACAGAGGTGTACCAATACTCTTCTTGATAAGGGGTATTCTTAGGATTGTTGTAAGAGAACAGCTGATCAATTTTTCCATCGTCGGCTTTATTGAAAAAGTGGCTGTTAAGACGCTTTTTAGAGTCAAGCCCAAAAGGTTCAGGCCAAATTCCGGCACTGACGATCGTATCATCGCTCGCCGCTAACATGGACTTGAAGAGCGGAACAACATCATCACCGTTGCGATGTGCTTGAGCAAAGCCAACTAGACTATCTACAAAGCCTTCTGAGCTGCTGAGTGGCTCTGTAATCAATGCGGATAAAAGTTGGGTACGTAAGTCGAGGTTTTGTTGTAATTTCCCACGCACAGGGGATTCTACGACGTAATACGTCACACTACCGACAATGGCAATAAACATCGCAAGGTAGAATCCAAGCGCTACCATACTTTTTTTCTTTAAAGACGACCGTATCAGCATAATTCTTTTATTGTTTTCTTTTCTGTTAAACCTAGTGTTTATCATCCATGACATCAAGCCTTTTTAGATTGAAGCTTGATTGGCACAAGTTCATTGGTACTATAAGCGCAAATATGTTCCCTTTTACGGTACCTCACTTTGACTTTACAAGATATTCTTGCGCTTCCAGAGTTGGAAGGAAAGCTAATCACAGAACACAAAACAATGGGCTTTGTCACTGCAATGGCAGCTGCACCTAATGTGTTAACCCCTCATGAATGGCTACCGTTCTTATGGGGTGGCGAAGAAGTCGCGCCTTTTACGGACGGTGAGCAGCTAGAGAGCTACATTGAAGTTATCATCACGCTTTGGAACAAAACACGTCCTGAGCTAATTGAAGGAACGTGGGTTTGGCCTGAAGCTTGCCAATTGGATGATGCAGAAGTGGTGAATACCGCGGCTCGCGATTTCTGTGAAGGCTTACTTCAAGGCTGGCAGATCGCCCGTGATGACTGGGAAACACTGATGCCTGAAGAGAGCGAAGACAACGCACTCGTCGGTGGTGTGTTACTTTCACTAAGCATGCTTTACGATCCAGAAACTTCCATTGCTACACTTGCTGAACAAGGCATCGAAGGCCTTGAGCAATTTGAAGAGATCTTTAACGCTGTTCCTGTAATGCTTTGCGGATTAACGCAGCGCGGCATCGCGTTGGCTGAAGCGCAGTAACCTCCACCAAAGAAACAAGCTCTACAAAAGATACTAGTCAGCTATCGAATGAGCTCGACTCGCTCAACCGAACGATAACAAAAAGGCCCTCACGATGAGGTAATGCCGTTCACTTAAGAGTGAACGGCATTTTTGTTCTTAGCATACCGTTGTGG
>NZ_OSDX01000114.1:0-5897 GCF_900382755.1 Vibrio sp. Evd11 | reverse complement strand
AAACATTACGTTAGACGGGATTTATGCAAAACTTAATGCTTAAGGTTCAGTCTATGTTCGAACGCTAGAATGCAAAAAGCCTCTCATCACGAGAGGCTTTTTTGTCGAGCTTAGAACTTAGAACTTAGAACTTAGAACTTAGAACTTAGAACTTAGAAAATAGAACGACCAATACGCTCTGATAGCAATTCTAAAGCCTGAGTTCCCGCCAGTGAATTACCCGACGCGTCTAGTTCCGGAGACCACACCGCGATCGTCATTTCGCCAGGAACAATCGCAATAATCCCGCCACCGACACCAGATTTTCCGGGCATACCAACACGATAAGCAAACTCTCCCGCCCCATCGTACAAACCACATGTCGCAAGCAAAGCATTCAGCTGTTTGGTTTGAACTGGCGTGATGATCTCTTTCTTAGTCTGAACCGACACGCCTTTGTTTGCCAAATAGCTAAAGGTCTTCGCCAAATCCACACAGGTCATTTTAAGCGCACAAGCATGGAAGTAGTTATTCAGTACGGGAATAACATCGTTCTCAAAATTACCAAATGAACGCATCAAATAAGCGATAGCAGCATTACGATCGCTGTGCATCATCTCAGAAGCCGCCACAACCTTGTCATACACAATATGAGTATCACCCGATAACTGACGGACGAATTCTAATAAACGGTGTCTTGGTGCTGATAGACGGCTTTGTAATAAGTCAGCAACGACAATCGCGCCAGCATTAATAAACGGGTTACGAGGGATGCCGTGTTCCATCTCAAGCTGAATCATCGAGTTAAAGGCTTGTCCTGAAGGCTCCTTCCCTACTCGCTGCCATATCTCTTCAGGCTTATACAACACCATTGCTAGCGTCAGACTTAAAGCCTTCGAAATTGATTGCACAGAAAAGGCTTCATCGGCATCGCCAGCTTGAATAACTTCACCTTCATTTGTGTATACCGCAATCGCCAGTTTCTGGTTCGATACGCGAGCCAATGCAGGAATATAGTCAGCGACCTTTCCCTGACCAATTAAGGGACGAACTTCGTCTAAAATCTCGGCTAAAATAGCTTGAGTTGGTTTCATGTGAGCTTACTTCTTATTGTTATTTTTGTAGGGGTGTGACATTCAGTTTTGTCCTTAAACTTCTAAGTTGATAAAAGCCTAAGGACAAAAAAGCCAACACTACAATAATGTTGGCTTTTATCAATCCCATAAAGTGTAGGGTTTAATCCTAAGTCGGATTCACCTTCACTTAATTTGATTCAGAATTACTTAGTACGCTTGAACTTAATGTCCCAAACACCATGACCTAAACGGTGGCCACGAGCTTCAAACTTAGTTAGCGGACGCTCGTCTGGACGAGGAATGTAATCACCATCTTCAGCGATATTCTCGAAACCTGGAGCGACGTTCATCACTTCAATCATATGTTCTGCGTAGTTTTCCCAGTCTGTTGCCATGTGGAAAATACCAGTATCAAGTTGCAGCTTACCGCGAACCATCTCTGCAAACTCAGCCTTAACGATACGACGTTTGTGGTGACGAGCTTTATGCCATGGGTCAGGGAAGAACAGTTGCAGTGTATGCAGGCTGCTGTCTGGGATCATGTGTTCAAATACTTCTACTGCATCGTGACACATTACACGCAGGTTAGTTACGCCAGCATCGCGAGCTGTACCTAAACACGCACCAACACCTGGGCTGTGAACTTCAATACCTAAGAAGTTTTTCTCAGGCGCATTCTTTGCCATTTCAACCAGTGATGCACCCATACCGAAGCCAATTTCTAGTACAACAGGGTTGTCGTTGCCAAACACTTCTTTCCAATTAAGAAGTTCTGGGTTGTAGTCGATACCCATTGTTGGCCAACATTCGTTCATCGCGTTTTCTTGGCCTTTTGTTAAGCGGCCTTCGCGGCGAACAAAACTACGGATCTTACGAACCAGTTTGCCGTCTTCAGTATATTCGTTAGTGGTCACTTCACTCATTGATTTTTGCCTGCACATTGATTAATCAAAGCGGGGATTATCCAAAGAATTGCCTCCGGTGCAAGTCTTTCCGTGGATAAATTCCCACACAATTTGTCTGTTTTACATCCAACCGTAAGTGTGGTGCAATTTCACTCCTAATAATAGCAAAGCATAGAGCATGTCGTGACTCCTTTCGCAACCGCAATATTAAAGTGGTATGACGCCTTTGGGCGTAAAGAATTACCTTGGCAACAAAACAAAACCGCCTACACCGTTTGGCTATCTGAAATCATGCTTCAGCAGACTCAAGTCGCCACGGTGATTCCATACTACCAGCGCTTCTTAGAGCGCTTTCCAACGGTTATCGACCTAGCGAACGCTGAACAAGATGAAGTGCTCCACTTATGGACGGGGCTTGGTTATTACGCGCGAGCTCGTAACCTTCACAAAGCAGCTAAGATTGTTGCTGAACAGTATGGTGGTGAGTTTCCGCTTTCTATCGAAGATATGAACGCGCTACCGGGTATTGGACGCTCTACTGCCGCTGCAGTGCTGTCCTCTGTGCATAAACTCCCCCATGCGATTCTTGATGGCAACGTCAAGCGCACCTTGGCGAGAAGCTTCGCAGTAGAAGGTTGGCCGGGGCAAAAGAAAGTCGAGAACCAGCTTTGGGAGCACGCAGAAGCACACACTCCCAATCAAGATGTCGATAAATACAATCAAGCCATGATGGATATGGGTGCGATGGTTTGTACTCGTAGCAAACCCAAATGTACCTTATGCCCAATTGAAAGCATGTGTGAAGCTAAGAAGCTCGATAGACAGCTCGATTTCCCTGGTAAGAAACCTAAGAAAGAAAAGCCGATAAAAGAAACATGGTTTGTGATTCTGTACCACAACAATCAAGTATGGCTCGAACAACGCCCTCAATCTGGTATCTGGGGAGGACTATTCTGTTTCCCTCAAAATGAAAACGCAGAGATCGAACATCAATTAGATCTTCGTTCGATCAAAGACAACGAAACCGATTCGATCAAGACCATGATTGCGTTTCGACATACTTTCAGCCACTACCACTTAGATATCACACCTGTATTAGTAAAATTAGATAAACAACCAGATTTGATAATGGAAGGGACTAAAGGTCTCTGGTATAACTTATCAAAACCGGAAGAAATTGGCCTAGCCGCTCCTGTAAAGCAGCTTATTGAGAGCCTACCCTTTGAACTGAACGACGACGTTTGAATCAACGAACGCGATAAGAGGAACCACTATGAGCCGCACTGTATTTTGTGCTCGCCTTCAAAAAGATGCTGAAGGCCTAGATTTTCAACTTTACCCAGGTGACTTAGGTAAGCGTATCTTTGACAACATCTCTAAAGAAGCTTGGGGACAATGGCAAAGCAAACAAACCATGCTTATCAATGAGAAGAAGCTAAACATGATGGATCCTGAACATCGTAAACTTCTTGAAACTGAGATGGTTAACTTCCTTTTTGAAGGTAAAGATGTCGTTATTGATGGCTACACTCCACCAAGCGAATAAGACATTTATTTAAGCAAATTTTAATGACATCATGGTTAACGCTGCGATGTCATTTTTGTATGAGGAACTATGAAAAAGCTAAGTTACTTCCTAACAGCCATGTTGTTAACTGGATGCAGTCGTGAATTTGTCGAAAGCATTTATGATGTTAATTACGAACCAACCAACCGATTTGTAAGTAATTTAGCGGAGCTACCCGGTCAATTTGAAAAAGACACAGGGGCGTTAGATTCTTTAATTAATAGCTTTTCTGGCAACATCCAAAAACGTTGGGGCAGCAGTGAAGTAAAGATGGCGGGCAAGAGTAACTATGTGAAATACATAGATAATTACTTAAGCCGTTCAGAAGTAAACTTTAGCCAAGGTCTAATCACAGTTGAAACCGTATCCTCAACTGATCCTAAAAAGCACCTCAAAAATGCAATAATGACGACACTTTTAACGCCAGATGATCCTGCGAATGTCGATCTATTCTCTTCCAAAAGCATCAAGTTAGAAGGCCAACCTTTCCTCTATAACCAAGTCGTTGATCAGGATAAGAAGCCAATCCAATGGACATGGCGCGCTAATAAGTTTGCTGATTATCTGATCGCCAATAACTTAAAAACTAAGGAAGTCGACTTTAAAAAAGCGTATTACGTCGAAATTCCAATGGTGGCCGATCACGCCAGCAAACGAAGCTATAAGTACGCAGATATCGTTCGTCGCGCATCTCAACGTTATGACATTCCTGAAGACTTGATTTACGCGATCATCAAAACAGAAAGTAGTTTCAACCCATACGCAGTGAGCTGGGCGAATGCCTATGGACTTATGCAGGTAGTCCCAAAAACCGCAGGTCGAGATGTTTTTAAGCTTGTCAAAAAGAAACCTGGAGAGCCGAGTCCTGAGTACTTATTCAATCCAGAAAACAACATAGATGCTGGCACTGCGTACTTTTACATCCTTAAAAATCGTTATTTGAAGGACGTGCAACACCCAACCACGCTCGAATACAGCATGATCTCAGCATACAACGGTGGCACTGGTGGGGTACTCAATACCTTCAGTAAGGACAGAAAGCGGGCAATGCGTGACTTAAACTCATTGCAACCTAGTCAAGCTTACTGGGCACTGACAAAGAAACACCCAAACAAAGAGTCGCGTCGATACTTAGAAAAAGTAACAAAATTCAAGAAAGATTTTAACCAAGGTAAAACGTAAGCCTCACTTTTGAATAAAAAAACAACTAACGAACGTTTTTTTTAATTATTTTCAAAAAAGGTGTTGACGGTTATGCAGAAAATCCGTTTAATAGCGCTCCGTTGCCCGGATAGCTCAGTCGGTAGAGCAGAGGATTGAAAATCCTCGTGTCGGTGGTTCGATTCCGCCTCCGGGCACCACAATTTGATTTGTTGGTGTCATCACTCTTTAACAGGGAGTAGCAACACGAACAAAAGCATAAAGAATTTAGTGTGCCGACTTAGCTCAGTAGGTAGAGCAACTGACTTGTAATCAGTAGGTCACCAGTTCGACTCCGGTAGTCGGCACCATTCTTTTGCCTCGATAGCTCAGTCGGTAGAGCAGCGGATTGAAAATCCGCGTGTCGGTGGTTCGATTCCGCCTCGAGGCACCATTATTTGGTACTTAACAAATAATGGTCTTTATAGACCTGATGTTGAGACAAGTAATTCCCCTTTAGTTCAGTTGGTAGAACGGCGGACTGTTAATCCGTATGTCGCAAGTTCAAGTCTTGCAAGGGGAGCCATTTTAAAGAACTTCATTTTATATGAGGTTTTAATTAGAGAGTTTACTCTCTAAAGCAAAGAATTTAGTGTGCCGACTTAGCTCAGTAGGTAGAGCAACTGACTTGTAATCAGTAGGTCACCAGTTCGACTCCGGTAGTCGGCACCATTCTTTTGCCTCGATAGCTCAGTCGGTAGAGCAGCGGATTGAAAATCCGCGTGTCGGTGGTTCGATTCCGCCTCGAGGCACCATTATTTGATACTTAACAAATAATGGTCTTTATAGACCTGATGTTAAGACAAGTAATTCCCCTTTAGTTCAGTTGGTAGAACGGCGGACTGTTAATCCGTATGTCGCAAGTTCAAGTCTTGCAAGGGGAGCCACATTCAAGAAAGCCAAGTCGAAAGACTTGGCTTTTTTTCGTTTGAGCTAACTCTAACTCTATTCAGTATTGCCGTCAGCTCAACATCAAGCCCTGATCACCCCCATAAAGTTAAAGCATCCCCTTTCCTATCTCGACAGTACCAATCCTTGAATTCGTTCAAACCCTCTCGATACAAACTAAACCATCTCTGAAATTAAGCACCTTTAGCCGCGTATCGTCACATAAAACTTAACAACCACCTACTAAAGTAGGTGGGTTAGTATTACGGACTGAAAGTCCGG
>NZ_OSDX01000115.1:0-5712 GCF_900382755.1 Vibrio sp. Evd11 | reverse complement strand
ATTAAATGCTGGTTTTAGTCAGGTGGTGAAAAACTAGGCACTCATGCGGTAGCCCTGTTGTTTGGTCCATCCCAGTTTAATTCACATAGGTTTAGTTCTTCGCTTTCTGGACCATTAAAATCAGCCATGACGTTTTCAAAATTAATCATTTTACAATCTCCGTTTTTGGTTTTAATTAACGAGCCTACTTTTGGCTCGAAGCTATTAATTATATAAATAGGACTTTCTTTCAATATGAATTTTCCTTGGATTTATAAATATGCAACGGGATGCTCAAAAATTGTAAATATGTTAATATAATGTTGTCAATATGGTTTGTGTAGTAGGCAGGAAATCGCCGTTTCTGAGCATGCTTCTTGTCCTGTTTTTCTATCTAGATTTAAGATGTAGTACTTTGTAAGTGTATTAATCTGTGAGGGTGGAGTCTGAGGAGGTGTTAAAAAGCCCCGTGAATACGAGGCTTTCTTTTTGTTACAAGTCGCTTTTTGGCCGGTGCTAAGAAAGTGTGGCAAGTTTACGCTCTCTCAACTTGCTTTGGCTAAATCAACCGTCAACGTGATAGGAGCCTGTAGGTGAGGGTCAATAGCGATTCTTAGATCTTCTTCATAATGATCTAACCAAGCATAGCGCTCACGATATAGTTTTCGTTTCTGACGTTTAAGCGGCTCTAGGTCTTTCCTTGTTGACTGGATAGGTAGGACGTAAAAACATTTGTCATGTTGCTGTCCGTCGTGCTCTTCCCACAAGCAATTATATTTGAGGCTTATCTCTTTCCCTTTCTTCCCATAGCGTAATGAGTTTGAGACATGTCCTGTTTCGTTGACCGCATAGATGTGATTAATTCCCAGGCTAGTCGCCATTAATCGAAGGGTTTCTACCATGAAAGATTTGGGTCTTAAACCATAAAATGCCTTTGTGAATGTACGACTGAAACCATTGTCATTTGCTCCGCCTTACACACCGCCAATGTAGATATCATTGTTAAAAACGGAGAATGAGATTGTGTACATTTTGTTCAACATGGAATCAGTAAGGGAGAGGGTGAGTTCGCCTTCTTTTCTCGCATTTCTTTCAAAGCTTAGGTTTAGCAAGTAGGTTTGTTCGTCGATCTCAAGCTCTAAAAGGTTAAGTCTCTCATTATAAATTTGATGGCGCGCTTGTGTCGTGAACTTGTCTTCAAACCAATCATAATGCTTTGATAGTATTTCTATTTTTTCTTTTTTACTGAAGTCAGTACACAAGTAAGGGGTGACAAACTTAGAGAGGACATTTGGCTGCTTTTTGAACAAGAGTTTTCTCTCGACAGAGCTGAAGTTCTCATTCATTTTTTTAGTATCTGAATAATAAAACAGTGCACGAACAGCGAACTTAACTATCGCCTTGTACTTTCCTTTATTCTTATGGACATTAGCTTCAATTCCCATGCGAACTACATTCATAATCACCTCAACAAAGAAGCACTGCACGAACACATCAGTGTCGCGATTACTTCCTTTATTCTCATAAACAACAAGGGAAATGATGATAATGAAAAGTGTCATGTGGGTATGTATGGGTATGTATAGCAATGTAACTGAATCAGTTATTTAGTGTTCAGAACTTGTGCGTTTGTCTCTATTAATCATGAAGGGGTTATTATGGGAGAGGGGGTGTTTTTGTAGGCGCTGGTCCTTAAACAAATAATGCCACTACAGAGCTGCAGTGGCATTTGAACGATAACAATCTATAACTCTAACAGTTTGGCCAATTCACGCTGTTCCATTAGCTCTTCAATACGTTGACGAGTTTTAGGCGTTTCGGCTTGTGCTTTAGTAGACTTGCCAGCTTTTTTACTGCGACTGGTTTTCGCTTTTTCTTTTGGCGTAGTCATCGTAACTTTCCTTGTTGTATTGCGGTATTAAAGGTTGCATGCCTCTTTTAAAGCTTTACCTGCTTTAAAGGCTGGCGTTTTTGACGCTGAAATTTGAATCTCTTCTCCAGTTCGTGGGTTACGACCAGTGCGTGCTGCACGGGCGTTCACTTTAAAACTGCCAAATCCAAGGATAGACACATCATCGCCGTTAGCAAGAGTCGTAGAAATGCCTTCAACGAGGGCATTTAGCGCTGTGCCCGCTTGGTCTTTTGAGATGTCTGCAGAAGTCGCGATGTGTTCAACTAATTGGGATTTGTTCATAATCTATATTCCTTATTGAGTACGGCTGGCGTCTACCGTTAGCACCTAGCTGATACGATCTTATCAATAGCAATTGAGATAATGTCAGTGATTGGGTAGGGCTTTGTAAAGTAACCAACAAAATCGACTATAAAAGCATCTGTCGGTTCAATCAATGAAATTCGTTGATTATTATGGATTTAGAGCGAGTTACTTGACCTAATCTAAGAAAACTGGCCTCGAATTATAAATGTGATTCATTTGATCAACCAAAGATGAAATCACATTGAGCGACCAACGAGAGAGCAAAACGAAAAAGCTCAGCGAGTGTGCTGAGCTTTTGGTGTTTTTCTTAGGCCGTTCGGTAAGAGCTACTTAGTAATGAAGATCTGTTCCGTTTCTAATGATGTCATGTCGCGCACTTGGCGCCAAATGTAGTAGAAAATACCTAACATCATCAGAAGGCTTGGGATAGCGATTGCTGGGTAGCTGTAAAGTGTCAGCTTACCAAGTTCTTCATTGAAGGCGACTGTGCCTGCTGGGCTGGTGACAATCCAAGTCGCTAGAAAGTAGTTCATCGCAGAAGAGAAGGCGAACGTACTTGCGAATAGGTAATTTGATGTCATTAGGCAACGATCAAACTTAGCTTGGTTGCCAAACTGTCTCAAACGCTCTTCAATCAGCGAGATATTTAATAGTGCCGGAGTGAAGATGACTTTTTGGATAAATGGGTAGCGAGTAAATGTAGAGCCAAGTACAGCTAAACCAATTAGGCCGGGGATTAATGCTTCTTTTAGTGCCAACCAACGAGTATCGAGCTCAAAGAAACCAATACCGCCCGTTAATAACACACTCACAAAGCCCAGCGCCGCGATGAAGTTAAACTTCTTGTTGCGGATGAGTTCCATACCACCGTAAGCAATAGGGAAGGCAAGTGCGACAAGCAGTGCTAAGCCAGTTCCGAGATGCTCCTCTCCACTGAACTTCATTAAGATGAATGAAGGAAGAAAGACGTTAAACACGACTTCAAAAAGAGGGCTCGATTTTTTGTTTTCTGTATTACTCATAATTTCTAAATACATTATGTTATGGATTTATTCTCAGGGATTGTTGTTTACCTCGCCCAAGATGTAAAGCCTTAAGACTTCATGCTGTGTAACGACATGTGACATCAACGACATCTTTTGGAGTGTAAGGGCTTCAATTCAGGAGAGTAAATACGTTCAATACGTTCAATACGTTCAATACGCTAAATATGATAAACACGTTACGCTCTGCGTTTCTTGAAGGCGTGCCAACCTGCACTTAAGATCGTTTTAACTACGACGCCAAGAGCACTTAATCTAGGATCGGTGTTTTTTCCTGCGGCCATTCGCCACATTTGATGTTCGTACCAAACCAATCCAACCATCGCCATTCTATCTAATGAAGGTTTTCCCGTGGTAGGCACGGTTAGTGGCATTCCGTATTCTGGGTTTTCAATTAACTTATTGGGGAAGTCAGGATCAACCGCCATGGTTCGAGCTATGCCGATAAAGTCAGTGGCGGATGTATTTAACGCGTCATTCATCGCTTGTGCGGTTCGAAAGCCACCAGTGACTACGAGAGGCGTGCTGACCAGTTTCCTCGCTTTAACCATGTAATCCATAAAATAGGCTTCACGTTTGAGTGTGCTTGCTTTTATCGGTTCACTTTTGTTCTTAGAACCCATCATTGACGGGCTTTCGTAAGTCCCGCCTGATATTTCGATTAAGTCGATTCCGTCTTCGCTCAACGCTTTTACAACCTGCATTGACTCTTCTTCCGTGAAGCCACCTTTCATGAAATCGGCACTGTTAAGCTTGATACCAACAGGGAAATTATCGCCCACTTCTTTTCGGATACCACGATAAACTTCGAGTACGAATCGAAGTCTGTTTTCCAATGAACCGCCCCATTTATCGTCGCGTTGGTTGTGTCTTGCCGACAAAAATTGACTGACAAGGTAACCGTGAGCACCATGGATTTGTACGCCAGTAAAGCCAGCTTGTTTGGCGAGCTTAGCGCTCACAACAAACTTATTAATAACGTCATGGATCTCGCATTCACTGAGTGCTCTTGGGGTGTTGAAGCCTTTCTCTAATCCACGGCCTAATGATATAGCAGAGGGAGCGACGGGTTCATTGCATAAGAACTTAGGGATCTGCTTGCCTGGGTGGTTAAGCTGCATCCATATTTGAGAGCCGTTTTGCTTTCCAGCGTTAGCCCATTGGCGGAAAATGGTTAAATCACTTTGCTCATCCAAAACGACGTTTTTCGGTTCGCCGAGCGCATTTCTATCGACCATTACGTTACCGGTCATCGACAAACCAATCCCACCGTTTGCCCAACGTTGATAGAGGTTAACTAAACCGATTGTCGGGTTGTGGTGTTTGTCGCCAAGTTGTTCGCTCATCGCTGATTTAAATAGGCGATTCTTAATCACTTGGCCATTGATTAGGGTGAAAGGCTTACTGAGGTTAATAGAGTTCATGCGGTTTTGGCTGCTATGGGCTTTTTCTATGAGGGTTCTAGTATGACCTATTTGGTCGTTGGTTCCGAGCAATTAGGTTTTGTTGAACCTTGTTCTGGTTCTGTTTGGGACTTTATAGGCATTAAGAGTGACGGGATATTCACCGCTTAAGCTCTCGCGTAAATAGGATGGCGAGAGCTTAGAAGGAGTCAGTAAGAGACGGTATTAAACCATTACTTGTCGAAGAGTAGATTGAAGCTTAGTGGAACTTTATCGGAAATGGCTAGCCCGCCGACGGTTGCTGAAAGCTTGTTGAGGTTTTCCGTCGATATCCCAAAATCAGCGCCATTGACGATAATGGTTGAGGTTGAATTGACCATGACAAAACCTTCAGACGGAACGACCATAACTGGGAAGTCGATAGTTTTGGTGGTGCCGTGTAAGGTAACTTCGGCAGCGATGGTCGTAATTTTCGGATCGCCAGCTAGCATCGCAGGGTCAACCTTTCCCGAGATCTTCACTTCAGGGAAAGTCATCGATTCAAAGTAGAGTTCATTAAGTCGCTGGTCACGAATCGATACTCCAGTACTGACGGTCTTTAAGTCTAACAATATCGAAAATTGACCGTCTTCAGTAAGCCCACCAGATAGAGGTTTTATAGACGCGGGCTCCACAACAAACTGCTTCTTAATGGTTGCGAATGTAATGTTCGATAACTTGGGATCTAACGTGTAGCCCGTTTCTGCAAAAGATGGCGCAGAAATGAGGGTACAAAACAGACCGAGCGTAGGTATTAGTTTTTTCATAAGTGGTCACCAGATTGCTGAATTTACAGGTTTAACGTTATGGAGCCGTTCGCTTAAAGAACTTCTTTGGTACATCTTTTCGAGCACATCTTTGGGAAAATAAAGATAGATAAAAGCTTAGTCTAGCATTCACCAAATTACCTGAGGAAGGTAGAGCATAGCCATATTATTGGAACCATGATCGGCTAAGTTACTTGTGTATTTTTAGGGCGTGTTGATCTTTCGTGAGTGTTTTTTGAACAGCATGGTAAAGAGTTATAATT
>NZ_OSDX01000116.1:0-5368 GCF_900382755.1 Vibrio sp. Evd11 | reverse complement strand
CAGCTCTGAAGGATCGTTCAACCGATCACTTTAGTTCTAACTGATCGGCATTACTCACTGAGCGCCATTTTTATATCAAATCCACGATGTAGGTTTACTTCATCTGCTCAGCAAACTCATGCACAGCTGGATATGTTTGTTTGTCGAGAATGTCTGCCAGTGAGCATAACGCTCTTTGCAGCTCTGCGTTGTAGTCAGCGCTCACGTTGATGTGGCCCATCTTACGACCTGCGCGCTTCTCTTTGCCATACCAATGAACATGACAGCCACCTTGAGCCAGAATAGCCTCAGGTAGGGTATCTTCACCAAGAATGTTGATCATTGCGGTTGGGCGAATCAGTTTAGTACTGCCTAGTGGCATACCACACACAGCACGTAGGTGGTTTTCAAACTGACAAGTTTCAGCGCCTTGCTGTGTCCAGTGTCCAGAGTTATGAACACGTGGTGCAATTTCGTTAACCAGCAGTGAACCTTTAACATCAAAGAACTCTAACGCTAGCACGCCAACGTAATCCAAACGTTCTGCAACAGCGGTGAACATGGTTTTTGCTTGCTCTTGCAGTTCAATGTCATCAATCGCTGTCGATAAGCTCAATACGCCGTCGGTGTGAACATTTTCAGCCAGTGGGTACACCTGAATCTCACCATTGGCGCCACGAGCACCCACAAGTGAGACTTCACGGTCAAACGGAACGAACTCTTCAGCCACAATCGCTTGGTTGTCTGTTGCTGCAATGCACTCAGCCATTTCTGTCCAAGTCGCGTCAACATTGTCTAATGTCTTTAAGCGCCACTGGCCTTTGCCATCGTAGCCGCCAAGTGTGCTCTTCAAGATCATTGGCAAGCCTACGTGAGCAATCGCAGCGTCAAAGTCTTCGCGAGAGTTAATCACGTAGTACTTAGCATTTTTCACGTTTGCTTCGTCTAACAGGGATTTTTCAAGGCGACGGTCACCGCCAGCTTTGATTGCTTCTGTTGTCGGTAAGAACTTACCGCTGCGCTCACATACCTCAAGTACGTCGTGAGGGATATGTTCGAACTCTGCAGTAATGACGTCCGCACGCTCAATCGCATTGTCTAAGCCGTTGCCTAGAATCGCTTGCGTTAATGGGTGAACAATATTTTTGCTGCCAACATCAAAAGCAGAAATTTCAATATTCAGCGGTGCCCCAGCTAGGGACATCATGCGAGCAAGTTGGCCCGCGCCTAACACAAGAACATGCATGGGAATTAGTCCTCTGCAGGGTTTGGATTAGCAAGAACCGTTTCTGTTTGCTCAGAGCGGAACGCTTCTACTTTCGCTATCACTTCTTCACTGTGTGTACCAATGATTTGAGCGGCTAGGATGCCAGCGTTAGCAGCACCAGCTTCACCGATAGCCAGAGTACCCACCGCGATACCTTTTGGCATTTGTACGATAGAAAGCAGTGAGTCCATGCCTTTCAGTGCTTTAGACTGAACAGGAACACCTAAAACAGGTACGCTTGTGAAAGCAGCCGCCATGCCCGGAAGATGCGCAGCACCGCCAGCACCCGCAATAATCACTTTAATACCGCGCTCTTTCGCACTGGTTGCGTAGTCAGCAAGCAATTGAGGTGTGCGGTGAGCAGAAACCACTTTTGTTTCGTACGCCACGCCAAACTGATCCAACATTTCTGCAGCTAGCTTCATTGTTGGCCAATCAGATTTAGAACCCATGATAATACCGACAGTCATATCAAACTCCTTCAGGTACGATTTAATTAGTGATTAGATATTTTGCGCGCATTATACGGGTAAAATCGCCCAAGGAAAACGTTTGCGTCAGTCTAGGTTGTTAATTGATACATTTTATAAACAAATAGCTTTAGTCACAGTGAATGATAATTTGTACACTTAGCGAGTTCGATAACAGAATTAATGAGGCAACCCGTGGATAACTTTCAACATACATTGCAGGCATTACAGCAAGGTGAAGTCATTGCTTACCCGACCGAAGGCGTTTTTGGGGTCGGTTGTGATCCCGATAATCCACAAGCCATCAAGAAACTGCTCGACTTAAAACAGCGACCGGTGGATAAAGGGTTGATCTTAATAGCTGCGAGCTACGAGCAACTGTTACCTTACATTGATGAAAGCCAATTGACAGAAGCGCAGTTGGCAACAGTGAAAGCGACATGGCCAGGTCCGGTCACTTGGATCATGCCAACCAGCAGCAAAGTTACTGACTGGGTAAGTGGCCAATTTGAATCCATCGCGGTGCGAGTGACGGATCACCCTTTAGTTCAAAGAATGTGTAATGAATTCGGTAAGCCGTTAACCTCGACCAGTGCCAACCTGACAGGTGAACCGCCTTGTATGACGACTGAAGAAGTTCAACAGCAACTGGGTCAACATTTGGTAGCTATTCTCGAAGGTCAAACGGGTGGTCGTGAGAAGCCAAGCGAAATTAGAGATGCTAAAACCTCGAAAATATTAAGACAGGGTTAAACCCTGCAAAGGAATAAAGATGTCAGCAATTGATAAAGAAGCGGTAAAGCAGTTTTTACTGAGCCTACAAGATTCGATTTGCCAACAGCTTGAGCAAGCTGATGGTGCAGCATTGTTTGAAGAAGACGCATGGGAACGCGAACCTGGCGAGCGCCTTGGTGGCGGTGGCCGCACTCGCGTGATGACCAATGGTGCTTTATTTGAACAAGGCGGAGTTAACTTCTCTCATGTAGCGGGTAAAGCTATGCCTGCCTCTGCAACCGCTCATCGCCCTGAATTAGCTGGACGTAAGTTTGAAGCGATGGGGGTTTCATTAGTTATCCACCCTAAAAGCCCATACATCCCAACCTCGCACGCGAACGTTCGCTTCTTTATTGCGGAAAAAGAAGGGGAAGACCCGATTTGGTGGTTTGGTGGTGGTTTTGACTTAACGCCATTTTATCCTTTCGATGAAGACTGCCAATCTTGGCATCAAACCGCTAAAGATCTTTGTGCGCCGTTTGGTGATGATGTTTATCAAGAGCATAAAGAGTGGTGTGATAAATATTTCTATCTACCTCACCGAGACGAAACACGCGGTGTTGGTGGTCTGTTCTTTGATGATCTTAACGAGTGGGGCTTTGAAAAGAGCTTTGCTTATATGCAGGCGGTCGGTGAAGGTTTTGCTGAGGCCTACTTGCCTATTGCCGAGCGTCGTAAAGAGACACCTTATGGCGAACGTGAGCGTGACTTCCAGCTATACCGTCGTGGCCGCTATGTTGAATTTAACCTAGTGTATGACCGTGGCACCCTATTTGGTCTACAAAGCGGTGGGCGTACAGAGTCAATCTTGATGTCTATGCCGCCATTGGCTCGTTGGGAATACCGTTACGAACCACAAGCCGGGTCACCAGAAGCTTTGCTTTATAGTGACTACCTAAAACCGCGAGTTTGGTAGTTCTTCCTTCCTTATAGGGATAGTGATAGGGTCATCTATATAGATGACCCTTTTTATTATTTCTGTTAGGTAAGGATATGACACAGCAAGTAGATCGTTATGCCGTTTTCGGTAATCCTATTGGGCAAAGCAAATCGCCATTCATTCATACATTATTTGCTCGCCAAACCAGCCAACAACTTACCTATACAGCACTCCAGCCAGAACAAGGTGAATTCATCATTGCTGCTCAAGCGTTTTTTAGTGAAGGTGGTAGAGGGTGTAATGTCACAGCGCCATTTAAAGAAGATGCTTATCAGTTCGCTAATCGTCTGACTGAAAGAGCTGAACTAGCAGGTGCTGTAAACACACTTAAGAAGCTCGATGATGGAGAGATCATTGGTGATAACACCGATGGTGAGGGTTTAGTTCAAGACCTTCTTCAACATCAAGTTATGCTCGAAGGGGCTCGCGTTCTTCTGCTTGGCGCTGGTGGTGCTGCTCGAGGAGTGATTCAACCTCTTCTCGACCAAAAGCCACAACAGTTGGTAGTCGCTAATCGAACCAGTTCAAAGGCTGAACTTCTGGCCGAGATGTTTTCTTCACATGGAAACATCAAAGGAATGGGGTTAAGCGATGTTAATGAAGGGTTTGATGTCATCATTAACTCGACTTCGTCTGGCCTAAGTGGTCAGCTTCCTGAAGTTTCTGAGATTATCTTCAATTCGAATAGCGCCGTTTATGACATGGTTTACGGATCGGGCACCACTATATTCAATCAGTGGGCATTAGATAATGGTGTTCATGCTGCTTATGATGGCTTGGGTATGTTAGTGGGGCAGGCAGCAGAGAGTTTTATGCTTTGGCGTGGCCTTCGTCCGGGAACAAAACAGATTTTAAGAGAACTACGTAAAAACCTAGAGATGTAATGAGGTATTTATAAAAAATGAATCAATCAATTCTATTTCCTGATATCCAAGATTGGGATGAAGAAAATCAATCAATCATCTTCCCAGCACAGCAGTCTGGCGCATTGATTGAGTGTGTTATGTCTATTGAAGAGCTGTCTCGATTGGCAGGTAAAGATATAGAAGAAGGCGATCAAGCTTTAGTTATCTTTTCAGAGTTACGTTTTGATATTGAAGAGCTAGCTGAAGAGTTAATAGAAGAAGAGGAGTATGACTCCTCTAATCGGATTCAGATCAAAGTGTTTTAGACTGGCAACACAGAATCTAAATAGTCGTTTTTATTCTGAACATAGTTGTCAGCTGACTTCTGTAAAAAGGCACGCTCTTTATCATTTAATGGGCGTGCTTGTTTTATTGGGCTTCCTACATAGAGATAACCGCTTTCAAGTACCTTATTAGGTGGAACCAAGCTACCAGCACCAATCATCACATCTTCTTTAATAACCACGCCATCGAGCACGATAGCTCCCATACCAACAAGTACGCGATCTTCAATGGTGCAGCCATGCAGCATTACTTTATGCCCAATAGTGACATCATTACCTATTAGTAGAGGATAACCCTCAGGGTTTTCTGCATTCTTATGGGTGACGTGCAAAACGCTGCCGTCTTGGATATTTGTTCTATCTCCAATATGAATGTGGTTCACATCTCCTCGAGCTGCAACTAAAGGCCACACACTAGAGTCGTCACCGATTTTGATATCACCAACCAGTACAGAACTTGTATCTATATAGACACCTTGTCCAATCTGAGGGGATATTCCTTTATAACTGCGTATTGAACTCATAAATCCTCCTTTATATAGGCACCTTAAGCCCTTAATTAAGGGGAATACTAGTTAAAATGGGGTGTTTTGAACAAAAAACGCTCGAACAATCAAAAAAGTAAGAAAAACTTCAAAAAGGGCTTGCCAGTGTGATCGAAATCTCTATAATGCGACCTCGTTGAAACGGGAAGGCTTCGTAAGAAACCAAAACGAATCAGCAGGTCAAATTAGCCAAGCTAAGCGCTT
>NZ_OSDX01000117.1:0-5340 GCF_900382755.1 Vibrio sp. Evd11 | reverse complement strand
GATCGCAGGCTCTTTGACATCTCGAATTAATGATAATTTTCAAGTTCTCAAGCCTGCACCTTCAAGTTGAACGGGTATAGTTGGTTTAAACCCGACCACCTCTTTGTTAAATCAAGGTTGTTAAACTTTTAACCATACTGCTTAAGTTTTGAAACGAGTTTGGGGTTGCTGAGCTTGAGCAATCAGTGATCTAAAGTCTTTTGGTGTCTTGCCATGATACGTCTTAAAGGCGGTGCTGAAGTGCGCTGCACTCTTAAAGCCAGACTCATAAGCGATCTGTGTGATCGATTTAGCGGATGTTCTGAGTTGGGTGGCGGCATGAGCAATACGTTTGATTTTCAAAAGGTTTGAAAAAGAAAGGTCTTCAGCGGATAGACGTCGCTTCAATGTCGCAGGAGACATGCCCATGTAACTGGCTAACGTATCTAACGAAATATTGTTTTCGATGTTTTGTTCTATGTAGTGGATAACTTTCTGCGTGACGGTAAGTCTTGCAGCTCGAGCAATGATCACGAGTAGAGCTGGGTGCTTCTCAACCATCAAAGAAAGTAGAGCTAAGCCCAGTTGCGTGAGTGCGTAGTCATTTTTAGGAGAAGAATCAGCGAGAGACATAGTTAGCTCTTTCAGCTCACGTATTTGGATGTCAGCTCGGTCGAACTTGATGTATTCCTGAGGGACGCGTAACGACTCAAGATCTCCAGACTGGTTGATGAATTTTTGGAATATCGATAAATCGAAGTCTAAACACGTTGCGCTGAATTCACCGTTTTCAGTATCAACGTCGATGTCTTTAATTTGGCCGGAGTTGTATAGCGTGAAATCGCCGGCTTGAAGTGAAGCTTCAGTACCATCAGGTAGGGTGAAAGAAATACTGCCTTTCGAAACGATGAAAATACCGTTTTTAGAGGCGGGGTAACGTTCCCGTTTCCTGGGAATAAAGTTTCTAAATTGAGTAACTGTTATCGATGACATAGTGCGCTTCTTTGACGTTGTAAACGAGTTGCTTATTGGTTTTAGTATTGTTTAAGCATGAGACATTTACAAAAAAGGCGCTAATAATTAGCGCCTTTAGAAGTAAACCTATCAGAAATTAGGCTTCGGTTTCGTTTGTTGTTTCAGGCTCGCTAGGCAAGTCCGCAAATACTTGTGTAGGTTTTGCTACCAAGTTACGGTTTTCCTGATTAACTTCTGAGAGAACTACTTCTAAAACGTCTCCCAGTTTGTATACCATTTCTTTATCGATAGATACAGTACCCATATCACCGTTGCACTCTATTCTTTCTTTATTATTAAGAATGAGAGAGCCAGGGATAAATGCAGCCGCACCATTTTCAAGTAGACGTACACGCATACCAGCACGGTTAATGTCGAAGATCTCTGCTTGGAAACGAGTTTCTTCAACTGGAGCGTTCGCTAGAGTACGAGCATATAACCAATCGCCAACGTTACGTTCAGCCATACCGTGGTGACGGCGGTGTAGAGCAAGTTCATCACCAATGGTTTCGTCTGGTGTTTGAATTGGCGCTTTACCTAAGATGTGTGCTTTAAGCATACGGTGGTTAATCATGTCACCGTATTTACGAATTGGAGACGTCCACGTTGCGTAAATGTCTAATCCCATCGCGTAGTGCGGCGCAGGTTCATTGCTGATCTCGCTGTACGCTTGGAATTTACGAATACGGTTATCGTAGTAGCTGTTGTCTAAAGAGCCTAACCAACGACGCAGAGTAGCAAAACCTTCCAGAGATACGATCTGTTCTTCTGTAAACGGTGTTTCTGCTTCTGGGTTAACCAGTTCTAGAACGTCTGTTAATTTCTCAGCTTTAAAACCAGAGTGACAGTTAAAGACGCCTTGGTTAAAGCTTTCTTTTAGTACTCGACCTGCACAGATGTTCGCGCTGATCATAGATTCTTCAACCAACTTGTTCGCACTACGACGCATGTCAGCATGGATAGCAACAACATCATTATCTTCGCTAAGCTCAAAGCGGTAGTCAGGGCGGTCTGGGAACACAACCGCATTCGCTGAACGCCACGCTGAACGAGCTTGAGCAAATTGGTGAAGGTCAGAAACAATCGCAGCGATCTCTTCTGACGGTTGCCACTTCTCAGATGCGCCAGTTTCTAGCCAGTCAGATACATTGTCGTAAGCAAGACGAGCGTGAGATTTGATGTTTGCAGCGAAGAAGTTAATGTCATCACCGATAACGCCATCTTTAGATACTGTTACCGTGCAGCAAAGTGCAGGGCGAACTTCGTTCTCGATCAGTGAACATAAGTTGTCAGCCAGATCACGAGGCAACATTGGAATGTTACGGCCAGGCAGGTAAATAGTGAAACCACGCTCACGAGCCACTTTATCCATCGCATCATCTGGAGAGATGTAAGCCGTAGGATCTGCAATCGCGATAGTCAGTTCAAAATCACCGTTCTCTTTCTTCTTCGCGTAAAGCGCATCATCCATATCTTTTGTGCTTTCACCATCAATGGTCACAAAAGGGACGTGTGTCATGTCGATACGTTCAAGATCGGCGTCGTCATTGATCTTCCAATCATCGATACCTTCAGGTTCGCTGTTAGGTAGGTCGTTTTGTGCCAGCGTTACCCACCAAGGTGCGATCTTGTCATCAGCATCGGTGATTTTCTCAGAGATTTGAGCCAAGAATCCGTTGTCACCTTTTAACGGGTGTTGAACGATATGAGCAACAACCCAGTCGCCTTCTTTTAGCGTTTCAGGGTTTAGACCCTTCTTTGCTTTCGCTTTAAGTTGCAGCTTTTTCAGTTGCGGGTGATCAGGAACTACGTTCAAACGACCTTTAAACAACTTCACTCGAGCGATAAAACGAGTAAGACCCTGTTCAATCAATTCCTCAGGCTCTGCTACTTCGCGATCTTTCTCGGTGCGAATGATGGCAATAACTTTGTCACCGTGCACACATTTCTTCATGTATGGCGGCGGGATAAAGAAACTGGTCTTGTTATCGACTTCGAGAAAACCAAACCCTTTTTCAGTGGCTTTGATTGTACCTTCCTTTTTAGGGAGGGTTTCTTGGATTTGCTGTTTGAGTTGAGCGAGTAGAGGATTATCTTGAAACATTTGACTTTTATCTATCGAGGACAATTGAGCACACTATAATCATTGCGAGGCTTGATTACTACTGAAAGGCGAAGTGAGCGTAAATTAATTGCCCTCTTATTTAACTAGGTCAATTTGCTCGAAGTTTGGTGCTGTGACGAGATATTCATCAAGTTTTGACGATATGATAGCCAGTATTGATGTAAAACCGAAAAATATGTGATGTATTTCAATTTTTTCTGGCTTTTTTTATGCATTTAGGGAATAATCCGCCTCCCTTAGACGTCCCTAATGGCTTGAAGTGTTTTATTACTGCTTCGTAACTCTGAATGGAATCAGTATCTGATTGGATCAGTATTGGAATTGATAGAGCTCCCGGGACCTTTTGTTTACTTATATATAGTGGGATCCCAATGTCCGAATCTGTAATTCAATTTAATGAATTAGCCCTTAACGATAACATTCTTTCAGCTCTTGATAGCATGGGTTTCGTTTCTCCGACTCCAATCCAAGCAGCAGCTATTCCTCTTCTTCTTGAAGGCCGTGACGCACTAGGTAAAGCACAGACTGGTACTGGTAAAACAGCAGCATTCTCTCTGCCTTTACTTAACAAAATCAACCTGAACCAACACAAACCACAAGCAATCATCATGGCTCCTACTCGTGAGCTAGCTATTCAAGTTGCTGCGGAAATCAAAAACTTAGGTCGTGACATCAACGGTCTTAAAGTTCTTGAAATCTACGGTGGTGCTTCAATTGTTGACCAAATGCGTGCTCTAAGCCGCGGTGCTCACATTGTTGTTGGTACTCCAGGTCGTGTTAAAGACTTACTAACTCGTGACCGTCTACACCTAGATGAAGCGCATACATTTGTTCTTGATGAAGCAGATGAAATGCTAAAAATGGGCTTCGTAGATGACGTTACTTGGATCCTAGAGCAAGCGCCAGAATCTGCACAACGTGTACTTTTCTCTGCGACTATGCCTCCAATGGTTAAGACTATTGTTGACCGTTACCTACGTAACCCGGCTAAAGTTGACGTTGCTGGTACTAACCACACAGTTGACAAAGTAGCGCAGAACTACTGGGTTGTTAAAGGCGTAGAAAAGGACGAAGCAATGTCTCGTCTTCTTGAAACTGAAGAAACTGACGCGTCAATCGTATTTGTACGTACTCGTCAAGACACTGAGCGTCTAGCTGATTGGCTATCTGCACGTGGCTTTAAAGCTGCTGCACTGCACGGTGATATTCCTCAGTCTCTACGTGAGCGTACTGTTGATCACATCAAACAAGGTGTTATCGATATCCTAGTTGCAACTGACGTTGTAGCACGTGGTCTTGATGTTCCACGTATCACTCACGTATTTAACTACGACATCCCATTCGATGTTGAATCTTACATCCACCGTATTGGCCGTACTGGTCGTGCTGGACGTAAAGGTAAAGCGATCCTACTAGTTCGCACTAACCAAATCCGTATGCTTCGCACAATCGAGCGTGTAACTAAGTCTCAAATGGAAGAAATCCAACTTCCACAACGTGACGAAGTTGCTGCTGCACGTGTTGCTAAGCTTGGTGCTGAGCTTGAAACTGAGAAAGAGAGCAAAGCTCTAGAAAACTTCGCAGGTTTAATCTCTACACTACAAGAATCTCTAGAAGTTGATGCTGCTACTCTAGCTGCAATGCTTCTTAAGCGTCAGCAAGGTAAGAGCCCTCTATTCTACGTTGGCGAAGACCCAATGATCGCTGCTATTGAGCGTGATAAGAACCGTCGCAAAGAGCGTCGTGAAGACCGTGACAATGGTCGTGGCGATCGTAACTTCAATACGCAAGATTGGGATACGTACCAACTACAAGTTGGCCGTGAGCAAGGCGTTCAGGTTAAAGACATCGTTGGCGCACTAGCAAACGAACTTGGCCTAACTAAAGGTTCTATCGGTGCTATCAAGCTAGACCAAGGTTCTACTTACGTTCAACTGCCAAAAGCAATGAACTCTGAAACTGCTGGTAAGCTAAGCAAACTTCGCATTCGTCAAAAAGAAGCTGGCGCTGTAGTTGTTGATTTCAACGACTTCCGTGAGCCTCGTCGTGGCGGCGGCGGTCGTGATGGCAACCGTGGCGGTCGTGATGGCGGTCGTGGCGGTCGTGATGGCGGCGGCTACCGTGGTAACCGTGAAGGCGGTAATCGCGAAGGTGGTAACCGTGAAGGTGGTAATGGCGGTCGTGGTGGCTACCGTGGCAACCGTGACGGCGCACGTGATGGT